>CAMDDY010000331.1 GCA_945893125.1 Bordetella parapertussis | reverse complement strand
CGGCCAGCACCAGATAAATGAACGCCAGCGCAAGCACAAAAATCATCCATAACTGCTGGCCCGATTCACGGTACTCGCGCGATTCCCCGTCGAGCGCCGTCGGTGCGGTCGGCCCCAGCTCCTCGCGCGCGGCGGCTTCCAAAAACGTCAGCGCTTCTTCCAGCGTGTAGTCCGGCGCGAGGCTGGCGGACATTGTCACCGCGCGCAGGCGATTGAAGTGATTCAATTCCTTGGGCGCGACGGTTTCCTTTAACTGCACGATGTTCGACAACTGCACCAGTTGCCCGTCGCGCGCGCGCACGTAAATCGAGGTAAGGTCAGTGGGCTGCGTGCGATCCTTATCCTCAAGACGCACGATCACGTCGTATTGTTTGCCCTCGCGCTTGAAGCGCGTCACTTGTCGCCCGCCGAGCATGGTTTCGAGCGTGCGGCCAATGGCATCGATTTCCGCGCCGACCGCCGCGACTTTTTCACGATCGACATTAATCGCCAATTGCGGTTTGTTGAGCTTCAGATCGCTGTCGGCATTCAGCAGTTTCGGATTTTTTCGCGCGCGCGCGAGTAATTTCTGGCCGAGTGTGTCGAGTTCTTCATACGAGGTGCCCTGTATCACGAATTGCACCGGCTGGTTGCGGAAATTCTGTCCCAGCGACGGCGGATTGTTCGCAAACGCCATCACCCCCGGCATCATGCTGAACATTTTCGGGCCGACTTCCCTGGATATCTCGATCTGGCTGCGCTTGCGCTCTTTCCAGTCTTTGAGGCGCACGAACGAAAACGCCAGATTGGCCGGATTGGGTTTCTCCAGTCCCGGCGCCACCGCCACGAAGTAGCTCGCGATTTCCGGCACGTCCTTGTAGATGGTTTCCCAGATGCGCGCGTAGCTGTCGGTGTACGCCATGGTCGCGCCCTCCGGCGCGACCATCACGCCGAAAATAAAGCCACGATCTTCCAGCGGCGCAAGCTCCGACTTCAACATCTGCGAGAGCCCCACCATCGCCGCGACGATCAATGCAAAACCCGCCACCACGACCACGCGATGGCGCAGCACCCAGCCGAGCGATCGGCGGTAGGTATTATTCAACCCGGTAAAAAACCGCTCGGTGACGTTGTAAACCACACCGTGCCTTGCGTGGGGCTTTAACAATACCGCGCACATCATTGGCGTCAGCGTCAGCGACACAAAGCCCGATACCAGCACCGCCATCGCCACCGTCAGCGCGAATTCGGTGAAGAGCTTGCCGGTATTGCCGGTGGCGAATACCAGCGGCACGAACACCGCCGCCAGCGTCACCGTCATCGCCACCACCGCGAACGCGATCTCGCGGCTGCCGGCGATCGCGGCCTGGAACGGCGGCATGCCGTCTTCGATGTGGCGATGAATATTTTCCAACACCACAATCGCGTCATCCACCACCAGGCCTATCGCCAGCACGATGCCGAGCAGCGTCAGAATGTTGAGCGTAAAGCCGAACGTCCACAGAAAAAACGCCGCCCCGATCAGCGATACCGGGATGGTGACAAACGGAATCAGCGTCGAGCGGAACGAACGCAAAAACAAAAAGATCACCAGTGTCACCAGCACCATCGCCTCGACAATGGTGCGATACACCGCGTTGATTGAAGATTCGATGAACAGCGACGAGTCAAACGCGACGAAAACCTTCACGCCCTCCGGCAGCGCCGCCTGAATGCGCGGCAACTGCGCCTTCACCGCCTGCGCCACGCCCAGCGTATTGGCCGTCGATTGCTTGACAATGCCCAAACCCACCGCCGTGTTGCCGTTGACGCGCACGATGTTGCGTTCGTCCGCCGCGCCGAGTTCCGCGCGCCCGATGTCTTTCAGGCGCACCGGGTAGCCGCGCGTTTCGATGACAATAAGATTATTAAATTGCTCCGGCGTGCGCATGTCGGTTTCGGTGAGCACGGTAAATTCGCGTTTGGCGCTTTCAATGCGTCCCGACGGCACTTCGATATTCTGGCGGCGCAACGCGGTTTCGACATCCAGCGGCGTCAGCCCGAATCCCGCGAGCCGGTCGCGGTCGATCCAGATACGCATCGCGTACTTGCGCTCGCCGCCGATGATGACCGAGGCCACGCCCGGCAGCGCCTTTAACGAATCCGCGACATAACGATCCGCGTAATCGGTGATGTACAAGGCATCGCGTTTGTCAGAGTAGAACGCGAGCCAGATAATCGCCTGTGCGTCAGCCTCGATCTTGGAGACTATCGACTCCTGCGTTTCGTCGGGCAGCCGCCCGCGCACGCGCGCCACGCGGTCGCGCACATCGTTCGCCGCCGAATCGACATTGCGTTCCGGCACGAACTCCACGGTGATCTGCGACACCTCCTCGCGCGATACCGACTTGATGGTACGCACGCCCTCGATGCCGGAGAGCGAATCTTCCAGCGGCTGCGTCACCTGCGACTCGATCACCTGCGCCGACGCGCCGGTATACACCGTGCGCACCGACACCACCGGCGTGTCGATCTTCGGATACTCGCGCACCGACAGGCGCGTAAATGCAATCACGCCGAGCAGCACGATGACGAGACTCATCACAGTGGCGAGGACGGGGCGGCGGATGCTTAATTCGGGGAGGAACATTTTCTAAGGATGAAGGATGAAGGATAATTCCAAGGATGAAGGCGGAAGGATGAAGGATGAAGGATGAAAACAACCTAGCGTTTTGGTAGTTTCATTTTCGCTTGCTTTGCTACGGTTACGAAAATTGACATTAATTCTTCGGTTTCCTCCTGCAAGGGGATAAATACGGATGACTTCATTACTTTCGACTCATGTAATAAGTCAATCCAGTGACTCGACTCATCCAGCTCCTGCAACAATCCCTCTATCTTGCTAACAAAATCCGCGACCGACTTGCCACGGCGCGCCTCGCGATAATGCGCGCCCACCGAAGTCCCAGAGCGAAGCAATTGCCGTCCAAGCACCTGCGCGACGACAGACTTGGGAAGCGAACCGTACAGACCAATCACAGCCAACGCGAATGATCGAGTCCGCAAACCAAGATCACGCTTGTTTTCATCCTTCATCCTTCCGCCTTCATCCTTTGAGCGATCCTTCCGCCTTCATCCTTCGAATCATCTGCGCCTTCATCCTTATTTTTGTACGTTCACCACCATCCCCGGCTGCAACATCGGCTGATTTTCGGTAATCACCATCTCGCCCGCCGCGACACCCTGGGTAATTTCCACTTCGCCGGTACGCCGCGCGCCGAGTTTTACTTCGATCAGCAGCGCCTTGCCTTCGACCACCTTGAACAAAAACGTTTTGTTGCCGCGCGGGCTGATCGCCTGCTCCGGCACGATCACCACGTTGGCGCGGCTGTCGAGTTCAAGGCTCACTCTGGCGAACATGCCGGGTTTTAACCGTGTGCCGGGATTTGGCACGCGCGCGCGCAGCATGACGGTGCGGGTTTTTTCATCGACCGAGGTTTCCACTGCATACACGCGCGCCTGAAAACGTTCGTCCGGGTACGCATCCACGCGCAGGCGCACCGGCTGCTCGCGGGTGAGCTTGCCGAGATACGTCTCCGGAATACGAAAATCGAGCTTCATTACGTCGATCTTGTCGAGCCGCGCGATGTCGTCGCCCGCGCGCAAGTACGCGCCCGCGCTGATCTGGCGCAGGCCGACGATGCCGGCAAACGGCGCGCGCAGTTCGGTTTTCGCCATGCGCGCTTCGTCTTCCTGGCGCCGCGCGGTGGTTTTGCGCCACGCTTCGCGCGCATCGTCGAGCGCCTGCTGGCTGATGAAATTTTTCTTGAAGAGTTCAGCCGTACGCTCCGAGCGCTGCTGCGCCAGCCGTTCGTCGGCGCGGCTGGCTTCCAGTTGCGCGCGCACTTCCGCCGCATCCAGCGTAACCAGCGGCGCACCGGCCGCGACCGGCTGCCCTTCGCTGAAATGGATGGTGGCCACGCGTCCGGCGACTTCGGGCCGGATCATCACCGATTCATTGGCCACCAGCGTGCCCACCGCGCTGATTTCATTTGCCAGCGTGGCCGCGCGCGCGGGCACGGCCTTGACCGCCAATGCCATCATCGGCTTGGCCGCAGGCTTATCCGGCGCTTTGGATTTTGCGTCCTGCGCCTGCGCCGAACACACGCCGCAAGCCGCCACGACACCAACGAACAGAATGAAATGCTTCATGAACACGGCCCATGCGCGCCACCCGTACCGTGGCGCGAAGAAAAAGCGTGATTGTAAACCGTGCGGGAGCCGCTGCCCGGTTCGGTGACTGCGGCGCTACACGCCTGGTATTCCAGGCACGACAGCGTCCGCCTGATTTTCAACCGCGCATTGCTGGAGCAGCCGCAGCAGGGCGGCGGCCTTGTCGAAGGTCTCCTGATATTCGGCGTCTTCGGTGGAATCGGCGACGATGCCGCCGCCCGCCCAGAATCGTATCGTGTCATGCGAAAACGTCAGCGTGCGTATCGCGATATTGGTGTCCATGCCGCCGTCGAAGCCGATGTAGCCGATGGCCCCGCAATATACGCCGCGCCGGAAGCGCTCGACTTCATCGATGATTTCCATCGCGCGCAGTTTGGGCGCGCCGGTGATCGAGCCGCCGGGAAACGCGCCGCGCAACAGATCCACCGCGTCGTGGCCTGGTCGCAGTTGCCCCGTCACCGTGCTCACCAGGTGGTGCACGGTGGCATAACTTTCGACATCGAACAACCGCGGCACCTTCACCGAACCGAGTTCGCAGTGCTTTGACAAATCGTTGCGCAACAGATCCACAATCATCAGGTTCTCGGCGCGGTCTTTTTCA
Organism: Bordetella parapertussis; assembly: GCA_945893125.1. Lineage (GTDB taxonomy): Bacteria > Pseudomonadota > Gammaproteobacteria > Burkholderiales > SG8-41 > UBA5216. The sequence goes on along the minus strand of CAMDDY010000331.1, from coordinate 1,054 downwards.
CTCACGCGAAGCGCTTCGGCAAGTTCGGCGTCGAGCCGCGCGTGTCCGGCGCGCGGTCGCGTGCCCTTGATCGGCCGGGTTTCCACGCGCCCCTGCTCGACACGCAAAAAACGCTCCGGCGACGACGATAAAATTTGCGCGTACGGTGTAGACAGGTATGCGGCGTACGGCGCCGGGTTCAACACGCGCAGCGCCTGATACGCAAGCCACGGATCGCCGCTTGCCTGCGCGGAAAAACGCTGCGCCAGATTCACCTGATAACAGTCGCCGTCGTGGATGTACTGGCGGATGCGGCGGAACACGCGGCCATAGGACTCGCGCGTGTGGCTGCACGTTACGTTCGAGGTCACGCGAAACGGCGCGCGCGCGCGCTCCACGTGCGGATTCGTGAAACGCGCCACCAGCGCATTCCACTTGATATCGGTTTCCGCATCGCGGCCCTGCCCCACCAGCCAGCTTCGCTGCTCCAGGTGATCGACCACCACCGCCCAGTCGTAAATGCCGACGGCCATGTCGGGCACGCGTTCGCCCGCCGTGGCGCGCGACGGCAGATGTTCGATGCGGCGCGCGAGGTCGTAGCCGAAGTAGCCAATGGCGCCGCCGCAAAACGGCAGCGCGCTCTCATCCTGCGACAGCGCCGGATCAATATCGAGATACCGGCGCAACAACGCAAACGGATCGTCGCGCGACAGCGCACTGCCATCGGCATGCACCTCCGTCATTTGCCCGCGCGTGACCAGCCGGATGTACGGTTGCGCCGAGATAATGTCGTAGCGCGATTGGCCGGGATGATGCCGTCCGCTATCAAGAAACACCGCCCACGGCCAGTCGGCAATCGTCTCGAACAGCGCGGCGCTGTCGGGGCGGTAGGGCAATTCGGTCAGCAGCGGCGCGGGCATGGTGCGTTGATTTTCAATGGTAAGCGTGTGGTCTGAGCAAAAGGACAGGTTTGGATCGTGCCTGAACCTTCCACCTCTAACATCTCTAACGCCCCACCCCAACACCGGAGCGACATGGGTGTTGCGAGTTCATGATCTGTCCGGTTCTGTAGCAC
>CAMDDY010000330.1 GCA_945893125.1 Bordetella parapertussis | reverse complement strand
GTTTTTCTGTTTCTCGTTTACAGCCTTGATCAATTTGCACACACGCTGTCGATCAGCGAGGGATTGGCGAACGCACTGACAAACCTGCTGGCGCAAGTGATGGGTTCAGTCGCGGGCGCGGTTCCCGGACTGTTCATCGCGGCGATTATTTTTCTCGTTGCGAGAGGCGTGACGCAAGTGTCCACTGAACTGTTTGGCCAGATCGGATCTGGTCAGCTCAAGCTGGGGATGCTGGATGCGCATACCGCGCCGGCCACGCGCCGGATCGTGAATGCCTCGCTGTGGCTGTTTGCGCTGGCGATGGCCTATCCGTATTTGCCCGGTTCGCATACCGAAGCGTTCAAGGGATTGTCGGTGATGGTCGGGTTGATGGTGTCCATAGGCGCGTCGGGCCTGATCGGGCAAATGGCCAGCGGCATCATGCTGGTCTATACCCGCGCATTGTCACTGGGCGATTACGTGCGCATTCAGGAAGCTGAAGGCACGGTCACGGAACTGGGCCTGCTGGTGACGCGGCTGCGTACCGGCCTGGGCGAGGAAGTGGCGTTACCCAACGCGCTGGTGCTGGCGAATCTCACGAGAAACTTCTCACGGTCGAGACCAGGCTCGGGATTCATACTCGATACCACCATCACCATCGGCTACGATGCGCCGTGGCGGCAGGTGCATGCCATGCTGCTGGAGGCCGCGCATGCGATCCCCGAGATTGAGTGCGACCCGGTGCCGTATGTGGTGCAGACGGCCCTGTCGGATTTCTATGTGGCCTACAAGCTGGTCGTTTATGTGAGCGCCGACAAGCCCGCCGCGCGAGCGCGCATCACCAGCGATCTGCACGCATCGATTCAGGATGTGTTCAACAAAAACGGCGTGCAAATCATGTCACCGCACTACTACCATGACCCCGCCCAACCCAAGACCGTGGCGGAGGCGGATTGGTATGCGCCGCTGGCAATGCCACCGTTGAAGAAACCCGATTAAGGGTTTGCCGGACGTGACGCCGATATCGCTGTCGAAAACCTTCAACGCGTTTTTCAATTCAGAAAAATCCGCCGGGATACTGCTGATCGTTTGCACGCTGGTGTCCATCGCCATCGCCAATTCAACCGCAGGTGGCGAATATGTGCGGTTTTGGCAAACAAAAGTAGGCGGACTCAGCATTGAGCACTGGATCAACGACGCATTGATGGCGATTTTTTTCCTGCTCATAGGACTGGAACTGGAGCGCGAGCTTTACGTCGGCGAGTTATCCAATATCAGAAACGCGCTGCTGCCGATTTTTGCTGCCATCGGCGGCATGGTGGTTCCCGCGCTGATGCATTTTTCGCTCAATGCGGGCACGCCAACACAAGCCGGCATCGGTATCCCGATGGCGACCGATATCGCGTTTGCGCTGGGCGTGCTGGCGCTGCTGGGCAGTCGCATACCCGCCTCGTTAAAAGTCTTCGTGGTGGCGTTTGCCGTGATCGACGATCTGGGCGCGATCATTGTCATCGCCGTGTTCTACACCACGCAACTCTCGGTGGGCTATCTGGCGGCGGCCTTGGCGGTGTGGGGGCTGCTGCTGGTGTTGAATCTGCGCCTGCGCGTCATGCGCCTTTGGCCCTATCTCTTGGGCGGGGCGTTGATGTGGTTTTTTATGTTGAAGTCGGGCGTACACGCGACCATCGCTGGGGTGATGCTGGCCTTTGCCATTCCCTTCGCTGCGAAGGACGACGACGTGCAATCGCCATCGTACCAACTGGAGCATGGTTTGCACAAACCGGTGGCCTTCATCATTCTGCCGATTTTTGCGCTGGCAAACACCGGCATCGTGGTGCAGGCGGATTGGTTTGAACACCTCGCCAGCGCCAACAGTCTCGGCATTGCCGCGGGTCTCGTCCTCGGCAAGCCGCTGGGCGTGGTGCTGCTCTGCTTCGTGGCGGTGGCAAGCGGCGTCTGCCGCTTGCCGCCGGACTTGAAATGGACGCACATCGCGGGCGCCGGCGTTCTGGGCGGCATCGGTTTTACCATGTCGATATTTATTACCAATCTCGCTTTTTCAGGCAGTCCTGAAATAATCAACGCATCAAAAATGGCCATTTTATTTGCATCGGCGGTCGCGGCAGTATGCGGTTTATTATGGTTAAGACTGTGGGGCCGCCCGGCGGCATCGGCCACGGACGCTTGAACACTATTCGCCGCATCTCATCCATAATCTTCCCGCACTCGACAAGGAGCAATGAATGCACGACTACAGTAGACGCGTCACTGCGGCATCCTTGAGCATAACATTGTATTTGCGTGTTTTACTGATGTGCGCCATGGGCGTGGTGTTAACGGCTTGCGCGGTGGTGCCGCGCGACGCGGATCGCCGTCTCAATGGCGAGACAACAGTCGCTCGCGGCAATAACAAAGTAGGTTTGCTTCCAAGCATGTCCGCCTATGCGTCAGGTACGGCCAAACTTACACTATTGGATCTTCAGCGAGAGCTTTTCACGTTTGTGGATCGTTACATGGAGCGCGTTGCGCAGGCCGCCGACGAAGGCGTGGCGGCTGCATCGGATTCGCAGGCGCGAGCGAACTTGCAGGCCACCAAGGTCATGTATGTTTCGTCGGCAGTCGCCATTGCCAGCGAGCCCGCGCCGCTGAATGCGCTGCGCGATTTAATCGTCATGGTGTCCTTGCAGCGCATGGTATGGGAAGCCGGGGGCGGACCTCAAGTGGATCGGCGCGAGGCCAATCGGCTGGCGCATGCACTGCGTTTGCTCGAGTTGCAAATCCTTGCGCTGGCGGAACGGTTTATTCCAGTGAATTCCATTCGCACGCTTCAGGCGCTCATTCTCGATTGGCGCCGAGCCAACCCGCAACAACATTACGTGGCCTTTGTGCGTTTTCATGATCTAGGCGTCTCTGAAGGCGCGAATGCCGTGGATCGCGTGCTGTCGTCGGGCGGCTTGCTTGCCCCGGTTGAGGCCGTGGCAAGAGAAGCGCATGAGGCGCGTCTGCTCGCGGAGCGCGGCGTCTATATTGCCAATCGCATGCCGTTCTTGCTCGGTTGGCAAGGTGATTTGCTATACCGCCGCGTTGTGTCGTCACCCGAAATGCGTGAGGCGTTGTACGATGCGCGTGCCTACCGGTCCGTTTTGGAGCGTCTGGCACGCGAGGTCGAGAACATGCCGGGACGCATAAGCGCGGAGCGCGTGTCTGCGTTCCGTGATCTGTCGGAACGTGTTGCCCGCGAGCGCGAGGCGTTGTTTCGGCAACTGGGCGAAGGGGCGCATAGTTATGGCCCCTTGGTCGAGCAATTGCGCATCACGGCGACCGCCACGAGTGACGTGACGGCCGGCCTTGAGCGTCTGATAGCGGGCAAACCCGGAAGCGAGCCCTTCAGCATGCAGCAATTGCACACCACTGTCCAAGGCATGGCGGTGGTAGCGACGGATCTAAACCGGGTGGTCAGCGGACTGGATAACCTGCTCGGCGGAAAATCCGATCTGCGTGGGTTGGCGGCAATTGAAACGATGCTGGTCGCACACGAACGCAAGTTGTTCTTCTATGCCGTTGCGCTCGTGTTTCTCATGGGAGTAGTGCTGGCGCTTGCAATGCGCTTTGGCCTTAGTGGTATCAGGCAACGGGATAAGGCGCGCTAAATAACTGGAGGAAATTAATTGCGTTTGGGCAATCAGCCCGGCGTTCACGCTTGCCTGCTTACATTTGCTCCTCGATGGGCAGCAGGCCCAAGAACCAGTCTTCCAGCCTCTGCATCACCGAATCCGCCGGTGGCGCATCGTGAATCACGCCGTTCCCATGCCATTGCAGCTTGCCCTCGGCGGACAGCTTCACCGCCCACGCGTTACGCGGCTCGAAGTCGGTGGCCAGCATCTGTCGCAGTGCGCGGTTCAGCGGCGCGCTGCGGATCACCAGCCCCACTTCCGTGTTTAACTTGAGCGATCGCGGGTCGAGGTTGCAACTGCCCACGTAGGCATGGGTATCGTCGATGATCAGTATCTTGGCGTGCAGTCCGAGGCGTTTGTCCTGCACGGGCGACTGCATGTAGCGGCTGCGGTCAGCGGCCATGGCGTGCATCTCGTGCAATGCCACGCCTTGCGAAACCAGTCGCCCGATATGGTTGGCGTAGGCGCTGTGAGCCGACAGGTGATTATTCGAGCGCAGCGAGTTGGTCAGCATGCGCACTTGCACGCCGCGCTTTCTGGCGCGTTCGATGGCGGCTTCCAATTCAGGCGTGGGAATCAGATAAGCGGAGACCAGCACTACTTCCCGGCTGGCGCCATCAATCAGTTTCATCAGCACGGCCGCCAGTTGAACCGGCGCTTCCACCGCGGCCGCGGGATTCTCGCGCGGTGGATTATCCGAATGGAAAACTGATACACCCGGATGCCCGCTTTTCGCGACAGATATCCACGCGGCCTCAAGCGCGGCAGTATCACGGGCTGGCACCGGCCCGGGCTTCGCCGCCAGCGAATGGCGTATGGCGTTCAGGTCCGGAGCGCCGCCCGGCGGTTTGATGATTTGATGAATCGGGAAACTCCAGCCGCTATTCCAGAACTGGTCGAAATGCCTGACCACGCCCCGCACGCCCTTGCCGGCCGTGAGTAATTCCATGTCGCGGAAATTGAAGCGGTGATCAAAGCCAAAGTATTCATCAGCGATATTGCGCCCGCTGACGATGGCCGCCCTGCCGTCCACCACCAGGGCCTTGTTGTGCATGCGGTGATTGATGCGCGAGAATTCGCCGAGGTTGAACAGTTGGCGCAGCACCACGTTGTCCGGACGATGACGGAAGGGATTGTAGATGCGGATATCAATGCGGGGATGCGCATCAATGGCGTGCAGAGCCAGATCCTGATGCATGGTGAAAGAGTCATCCAGCAGAATCCTGACCCTCACGCCACGGTCAGCCGCGGCCAGCAGTCTTGCCAGCACTTGCTGGCCAGTCTGATCAGGCATCCAGAGAAACGTTTCCATATCGATGGAAGCCGTGGCGCTGTCGATGGCCCGCAGGCGCCACGCCAAGGCTTCGTCGCCCTGGTTGAGCACGTGATACCAGTCGTCGGGATGGGCGTCGCTGACGTGGCGCCAGAACGCGGTTTCCGCCGGCGGCAATGCGCGATCTTCGGGCAGCACGGCCGCTCCCATGGTAGCGCACCCCGCGAGCACGACCAACGCCAGTGAGCACACTGCCAACGCGTATGTGCATCGATTTATCTGCATATAGCATTACCTTGAAAGGGATGGGGATGATTGTCAGAACGATGTTACAGCGCTATGACGGCACCTGCGGCATCGCGTACCTGAGGCAAGCTTGTTTGTGCAAGAATCCGCCATGATGCGAGCTGCGCATTTAAAACTTCGTATTTGTCATACAATTTTATCGCAACATCGATCTTCAAAACGGCCATGACTAAGCTCAACCATGAGGATGAATGGGTGGGGCGGATTATTGTATTCGCGATGATGGGGAGGTTGTATTCCGGCTGGAATCTTGGCAGGCCAGCCAAATGGCGTACGCGTATGCAAGCGCGCGATATTCTTCGAGAACGGCAAAGCTGCCGGCGCGGATACCAGTCAGGCGGATGGCGGTGGCGCTTTTCGCTCGCGTAAGCAAAGCGACCTGTACTTCATCGAGGTCGGCGATGAGCGCTATGAAATTCCGGAGGCGGTGGTGACCGGGGGATAGCGCAAGCTGGACGTCGCAAGCCCTGTGGTTGAACGCTTCGTGGAACAATGGTAGATTCCGCGTCTCTGGTCAGCGTGAGGGAAATGATTGTACTTTAAGTAAGCGTGACGTATGCTGTGAGTTATGAACGAGTTGCCGGATCAACTGCCGAATCTGTCGAGCTTTAGCC
>CAMDDY010000329.1 GCA_945893125.1 Bordetella parapertussis | reverse complement strand
ATGCCCAGGCCGCGAAACGATTTGATCGAACTGCGATTGGCTTTGTCGTATGACGATTTGTAGATGAACGGCATGCCCACCGCCGCGCACATTTCTTTCAGCGCGCCGGCGGTGTCCATGGTCATTTGCCGTGACTCGATCACGCAGGTTCCAGCAATCAGGAACAGCGGTTTATCCAGGCCGGCGTCGAATCCGCACAGTTTCATGGCGTGTGCCTCAGGCGACGTTCTTCATTGGCACGCCATCCCCGCTGGATTGCGTCTTGCCGTGATTAGCGTGATTGGCGATAGCGGCCTGCACGAACGCCTTGAACAACGGATGCCCGTCACGCGGCGTGGAGGTAAATTCCGGGTGGAACTGGCACGCCACAAACCACGGGTGATTCGGCAGCTCGATCATTTCGCATAAACCATCTTTGACCGATAGACCACTTACGCGCAAGCCCGCCTGCCGGATGCGCGCCAGATAATGATCGTTCACTTCATAACGGTGGCGATGGCGCTCGGAAATTCGCGCCGCGCCATACACTTTGCGTACCACGGAACCCTCTTCCAGCGTGCATTCCTGCCCGCCCAGGCGCATGGTGCCGCCCAGGTCGGATTTTTCGCTGCGTTGCTCCACGCGGCCATCGCGATCCTGCCATTCGGTAATCAGCGCGATCACCGGATGCGGCGTTTGCGCATCGAACTCGGTGCTGTGCGCGGCATCCAGCCCCACCACATTGCGTGCATACTCGATCACCGCCAGTTGCATGCCGAGGCAGATGCCGAGGTAGGGAATCTTGTTCTCGCGCGCATAGCGTATCGCGCTGATTTTGCCATCGACGCCGCGCTTGCCGAATCCGCCCGGCACCAGTATCGCGTTCATGCCGACGAGACATCCCGTGCCGTTTTTCTCTATGGTCTCGGAATCGATGTAATGTATGCGTGCCTTGGCGCCGGTGTGTATGCCGGCGTGGATCAGCGCTTCCGACAGCGACTTGTACGATTCGGTGAGATCGACATACTTGCCTACCAGCGCGATATTCACCTCGGTGTTGGGATGTTCAAGCTTGTAGACCAGCGATGTCCAACTCGATAGATCGGCCGGCGGCAGATTGATGTTGAGCTTGCGGCACACGATCTCGTCGAGATATTGCTCGTGTAATGCGCCGGGGATTTTGTAAATACTATCCACATCCACCGCGGAAATCACCGCCTCCGCCAGCACGTTGGTGAACAGCGCGATTTTGCGCCGCTCGTCATTCGGCAGCGGACGATCCGCGCGGCACAGCAGCACATCGGGCTGGATACCAATTTCGCGCAATTCTTTGACGGAATGCTGCGTGGGCTTGGTTTTAATTTCGCCCGCGGACGCGATATACGGCACCAGCGTCAAGTGGATATAGCATACGTTGTCGCGACCGAGCTCGATGCCCATCTGGCGTATCGCCTCCAGGAACGGCAGCGACTCGATATCACCCACCGTGCCGCCGACTTCCACCATCGCCACTTCGGCATCGCCCGCGCCGCGCTGGATGAAGAGTTTTATTTCATCGGTGATATGCGGGATCACCTGCACCGTGCCGCCGAGATAATCGCCGTGACGTTCCTTGCGAATCACGCTCTCGTAAATCTGGCCAGTGGTGAAGTTGTTGCGCTTGGCCATTTTGGCCGTAATAAAGCGCTCGTAGTGACCCAGATCGAGATCGGTCTCGGCGCCGTCCTCGGTAACGAAGACCTCGCCGTGCTGAAACGGACTCATGGTGCCTGGATCTACGTTGATGTAGGGATCCAGTTTCAACATGGTGATTTTGACGCCGCGCGATTCGAGGATGGCGGCAAGGGAGGCGGCAGCGATACCTTTACCAAGTGAGGAAACCACACCACCAGTGACAAAGATATATTTGGTCATTTCATGTTTTACCGTTTGCCCATTTTATCGCAAAATCAATGCACCTCCAATGAGTTTTTGCCGCTGGGTCACCTACCGGGACACCTGCCGGTTCACTTGTGCGACCGCACTTCGCGAGCCAAATACAGCCACGTCTCGACCACCGTGTCCGGGTTCAGCGACAGGCTCTCGATACCCTCCTCCACCAGCCACTGCGCCAGGTCGGGATGGTCCGACGGCCCCTGTCCGCAGATACCCACATACTTGCCGGCCTTGCGGCACGCCTGTATCGCCAGATGCAGCATATGTTTCACCGCCGGGTCGCGTTCATCAAAGCCTTCGGCGATGATGCCGGAGTCGCGGTCGAGCGCCAGCGTCATTTGCGTCATGTCGTTCGAGCCGATGGAAAAGCCGTCGAAGTGTTCAAGAAACTGATCCGCCAGCACGGCGTTTGACGGAATTTCGCACATCATGATGATGCGCAGGCCATTGTCGCCACGCTTCAAACCATTGGCGGCGAGTAGATCGAGAACCTGCCTGGCTTCAGACACGGTACGCACGAACGGCACCATGATTTCCACATTGGTCAGGCCCATCTCGTCGCGCACTTTTTTCATCGCGCGGCATTCGAGTTCAAAAGATTTTCTGAAACTGTCGGAGATGTAGCGCGATGCGCCTCTGAATCCCAACATCGGGTTTTCTTCGTGCGGCTCGTACTTGGCACCGCCGGTGAGGCTGGAATATTCGTTGGATTTAAAATCCGACAGCCGCACAATCACCGGCTTGGGCCAGAACGCCGCGCCGAGTGTGGCGACGCCCTCCACCAGTTTTTCCACGTAGAAAGTTACCGGGTCGGCGTAACCCGCACTGTGTTCCTCGACGGCGGTTTTCAAATCGGCGGGTAAATCGGGATACGCCAGCACTGCTTTCGGATGCACGCCGATCATGCGCGCAATGATGAACTCCAGCCGCGCCAGCCCCACGCCCTCGTTCGGCAAGCGGCGGAATTCAAACGCGAGTTCGGGGTTGCCGACGTTCATGGTGATTTTCACCGGCGATTTCGGCATCGCGCTCAGCGACAGATCGAGGATTTCGGTTTCCAGAATGCCGCGATACACAAAGCCCGTATCACCTTCGGCGCACGACACGGTGACCTCCTTGCCGTCTTTCAACACGCGCGTCGCATCGCCGCAACCCACCACCGCGGGTACGCCGAGTTCACGCGCAATAATCGCCGCGTGACAGGTACGCCCGCCGCGATTGGTGACTATCGCCGATGCGCGCTTCATCACCGGCTCCCAATCCGGGTCGGTCATGTCCGTCACCAATACATCGCCGTCGCGTACACGATCCATCTCCGCCGCGCTGGCGACCAGCCGCACCGGGCCGCTGCCCACGCGCTGGCCAATCGCGCGACCGGTGGCCAGCACTTCGGAGCGCTGCTTCAAACGATAACGCCGCAGCGTATCGACGTTCTCACTGGCCTTCACCGTCTCCGGACGCGCCTGCAAAATATAAATTTGTCCATCAATACCATCGCGGCCCCACTCAATATCCATCGGGCGCTGGTAATGCTTTTCGATAATCACTGCGTAGCGCGCAAGCGTTTCGACTTCGGCATCACTGATTGAAAACCTGCGCCGATCCGCTTCGGCCACCGGCTCGGTCTTTACCGAGCGGCCTGCTTGGTTCGAGGTGTCATACACCATACGCACCGCTTTAGATCCCAGCCCGCGCCGCAATATCGCTGGGCGGTTATTTGTAAGCGCATGTTTATAAACATAAAATTCATCAGGGTTCACCTGCCCCTGCACCACCGTTTCGCCCAACCCGTAGGCCGAGGTGATGAACACCACCTGATCAAATCCGGATTCGGTGTCGATGGTAAACATCACACCGGCAGCACCCAGATCACTGCGCACCATGCGCTGCACCGCCGCCGACAACGCCACCTCGGCATGGATGAAATTTTTATGCACGCGATACGAAATCGCGCGATCGTTATAAAGCGATGCGAACACCTCCTTGATCGCTTCAAACACATTGTCGATGCCGTGGACATTGAGAAACGTTTCTTGCTGCCCGGCGAACGAGGCATCGGGCAAATCTTCGGCCGTGGCGGATGAACGCACCGCGAACGTCATGCCGGCGCCGGCTTCTTGCGTAAGCTGGTGGTACGCCCGGATAACCGCGTCTCGCAGCGCCGCAGAAAAAGGTTGCGCCACGATCCAGCCGCGTATCTCCTTGCCCGCCGCCGCCAGCGCGTTCACGTCATCGACGTTCAGCGTCGTCAGCCGCGCTTCGATGCGTTTATCCAGGCCATCCAGCGCGAGAAAATCCCGATACGCGCTGGAGGTCGTGGCGAACCCGCCGGGCACACGCACCCCAGCGCCGGCAAGATGGCCTATCATCTCGCCCAGCGACGCATTTTTGCCGCCGACGATGCCCACATCGCTCATGCGTAAGGTAGACAGGTCGAGCACATAGGCTGGCGTGGTCATGGTGGATTCCTGAGCGTGGGAAAGTCGATAGTTTACAATTGTTGCCGCACAATATCCTGACGAAATCATGACAAGCCCGCGACGCAGCGCATTCTTCGTTTCCGACCGCACCGCCATCACCGCTGAAATGTTGGGCCATAGCCTGCTGACGCAATTCGACGGCCTGAGTTTGCGCGAGACCACCCTGCCCTTCATCGACACCCTTGATAAAGCGCAAGAGGCGGTGCAAAAAATCAATGCCGCCGCGGTTGAAGACGGCGTGCGCCCGATCATCATCAGCACGCTTGCCAATACCGGCATCGCCGCCGCAGTGGGCGAAGCCAACGCCTTGTTCCTCGATTGTTTTCAGATTTTCATCGCGCCGCTTGAAAACGAACTCGGCGCGCGCGCTTCCCACGTGATTGGACGCACACACAACGTCAACGATATCGTCAACTACTACAAGCGTATGGAGTCGGTGAACTACACCCTGTCGCACGACGACGGCGTATCGACGCGCGATCTGTCGGAGGCCGACGTGATACTGGTCGGCGTGTCACGCTGCGGGAAAACCCCGACGTGCCTGTATCTGTCGATGCAATTCGGCATCCGCGCGGCAAATTATCCGTTCATCCCCGAAGACTTCGGCAGCCGCCTGTTACCCGCGTCGCTGCGTGGGCTGCGCGACAAACTCTACGGCCTGACCATCACTCCCATGCGCCTGCAAAGCATCCGCAGCGAGCGGCGGCCCAACAGCACCTACGCGGAGTTAAAAAACTGCGAATACGAAATCCGCGAAGCCGAGTCGCTGATGTGCCGCGAAAATATTCCGTTTCTGGATGCGACGAGTAAATCGGTGGAGGAACTGGCGACTACCATCATGCAGCAGGCCAAGTTGGAGCGGCGGATTTATTGAAGTTGGCGTATGCGTTCAAACAAACACACCGCCACCGCCGCCGCGACATTCAGCGATTCGGTCGCGGCACTTATCGGAATGGCAATCGCCTCATGCGCGCATTGCGCCAGCGTTTCCGTCACGCCAGCCCCTTCGTTACCAAAAACAAACGCGACTTTTCCAGTGAGATCACAGTTGAACACGCTCTGCGTTGCGCGCAGTTGTGTTACCAGCACACGCCCCGGATACGCTCGCGCCAGCGCAATCAAATCGACACGTTCGTAAATCTCCACGCTGAAATGCGCGCCCATGGCGGCGCGTAACACGCGCGGAGACCATGCGTTAACTGCATGTTTTGAAAGGAATATTTGTTTAACGCCTGCTGCGGCGCAGGAGCGCAATATCGAACCCAGATTGCCAGGAGCTTGTATGTCTTCGAGCATGACGCAGGTTTCCAGCGTGGCGGGCAGCGTTTCCATGCGCGGTGTTTTGATGGCGGCGATGATGCCGGTGGGCGTGGCCACCGACGACAATTGTTTGAACAACGGGTCGCTTAACACCATCACCAGCGCCGTCGCGGCGCCTTGCAGCAGCGTTTTGATTTCCGCCTTGTCGGCGCCGGACTGGCTG
>CAMDDY010000328.1 GCA_945893125.1 Bordetella parapertussis | reverse complement strand
AGCAGGTTATTCAATCCCTTAAGCAGATTTTTACCGCCGCTGCGCACGGTCTCAGCCAGCACTTCCGGATTGGTGAGCGCGAAATTCGACGGTGACAGCGCGTCGATATATTGGCGCGTATAAAAATCGACCTTCTTCGCGACAGTCTCGTCCAGCCCGTCTACATCGCACATCGCTTTGTGCAGATGGCGCGAGGCAATCAGGTACGACTGCTTGAGGTAATCGAACAGAAACTGGTTCTGCCAATCGTCGTGACGAAAACGGCGGTCGCCTTTCTGCGTTTCGATGGTGGGAGCGGGCTTCTGCCCGGTCATCGCCAGCAGCGTGTTCTGCCACAGCGCGGTGTAATCCTGCCACGCCTTCATCTGCGCCTGCATAATCTGCGCCGGATCGCTCGCCATTTTCACCCAAGTGTCGAAAAACGCGCGCGCAATGCCGAGTTCGTCGTTGAACGGCTGTTGCGGATTGGCGCTCGCTTTTTTCAGGGTGCGCTTGAGCAGATCGCCGCTCTTGCGTGCGATGTCGGCGTAGAGCTGGATCATTTCCGACGGGTCGAATGTAGCGGCGGGCTTTTGTTGCTCGGTAGTGCTCATGAGGATTTCCCCGTGCCGTCAAATTGGAAGTTGCCGCTGCTATTTTCGATGCGGCGCAGCGCGCCGCGATGCATCAGGTAATTCAGATGCGCAATCGCCTCGCCCATGGCGAACAGCAAATGGTGATCGTCAAACTTGCGGTCGAACAACATCGGCAGCACGTCCACCGCACTTTGTGGCGTGACGCAAGCCTCGGTCACGCGCGCAAGCCGCGTGCGGTGATGCTCGTGCAGCGCCTCTACCCGCGCGTGCAGGCCATGAAACGGCAGGCCGTGCGACGGCAACACCAGCGTGTGCGCGGCGAGCGTGGCATAACGCGTGAGGGATGCCAAAAATTCGCCCACCGGATCGGCATCCGGCTCGGCCGGCCACACGCTGACGTTGGTGGATATGCGCGGCAGCAGCATGTCGCCCGCGATAAACAAGCCGAGTTTTTCGCAATACAGGCTGGCGTGTTCGGGTGAGTGGCCATAGCCCACCACCACGCGCCAGGTGTGCGCGCCGATGGCAATGGCTTCGTTATCGCGGATGCGCCGGTGCGCGTGCGGCAGCCTGGGCACGCCGGTCGTGTAAAGATGTTCACGCTCCTCGATCCATTTCATGCGTCCGGCGTCGAGGCCGTGCCGCATCATCAACTCGCGCAGATGTTCGGGCTGGATGCCGCCCAGCCGGTTGTGTACCAAGTGCGCCTGAAAATATTCCGCCTTGGTCATCCACGGGATGAGCTTGTGCTTTTCGCACAGCCAATCGCACAGGCCGATATGATCCGGATGAAAATGCGTGACGATCACGCGCTTGACCGGCTTGCCGTTAAGGTGCTGCGCGAAAATTTGTTCCCAGCAGCCGCGCGCTTCGTCGGTTGCGAAACCGCAATCGACTATCGTCCAACCGTCGCCGTCTTCGAGCAGCCACAGGTTGATGTGATTCAACACAAACGGCAGCGGCATGCGCAACCAAAACACGCCGGGCGCAACCGCAGTGACAGTGCCGGGCGCGGGCGCTTCGGCGATGGGGTAGCTCAGGCTCGACAGGTCGAGCGCGGCAGTTTTGAGGGCGGTTGCGGCGTTCATAGTTATTACGCCATGCTTGACGTAATATTCCTTATGTTGGTGTTTTCAGAGGGTTTTTTTGAGAATAACGGCTTATATTGCAAAGCACAATAGGACTGTTTTCGTATTGCCGTGAGCGGGCGCTAACTCCCGGACCGCCGCATCGCTGATCCACAAGCGACTTTATAATTAACATATTGTTTTTAATCATTTATTTGTGAACACCCTGTTTCCGTTAAACGAAGAACTGACATTGCTGCGCGACACCGTGCAAGCCTTCGCACGTGAGAAAATCGCGCCGCGCGCCGCAGCAATCGACCGCAGCAACGACTTCCCGCGCGACCTGTGGCCGCAACTCGGCGCGCTGGGTTTGCTCGGTATCACGGTCGAAGCGGATTTCGGCGGCGCCGGCATGGGTTACCGCGCGCACGTGATCGCGATGGAAGAAATCAGCCGCGCCTCGGCCTCGGTGGGCTTGTCGTATGGCGCGCACTCGAACCTGTGCGTGAATCAAATCCGCCGTAACGGCAACGACGCGCAAAAGCGCCGCTACCTGCCCCAACTGATTTCCGGCGAACACGTCGGCGCACTCGCCATGAGCGAAGCAGGCGCGGGCTCGGACGTGGTGAGCATGCGTCTGCGCGCCGATGCGAAGCGCGACCGCTACGTGCTGAACGGCACAAAGATGTGGATCACCAACGGCCCCGATGCCGACACGCTGGTGGTGTATGCGAAGACGGATATGAAAGCCGACGCGCGAGGCATCACCGCCTTCATCGTGGAAAAATCGTTCAAAGGTTTCAGCGCATCGATCAAGCTCGACAAGCTTGGCATGCGCGGTTCCAGCACCAGCGAACTGGTGTTCGTCGATTGCGAAGTGCCCGCTGAAAACGTGCTGGGCGCGGTCGGCGCTGGCGTCAACGTGCTGATGAGCGGGCTGGATTACGAACGCGCCGTGCTCGCGGGCGGGCCGCTCGGCATCATGCAGGCGTGCCTGGATATCGCGCTGCCGTATCTGCGCGAACGCAAACAATTTGGTCAGCCCATCGGCGAATTTCAGTTGATGCAAGGCAAGCTCGCCGACATGCACACCGCAGCGAACGCCAGCCGTGCCTATGTGTACGCGGTGGCGCGCGCCTGCGACGCGGGCCACATCACGCGCCGCGATGCGGCGGGCGCCATACTCTATTGCGCCGAGCACGCCACCGAAATTGCGCTGCAAACCCTGCAATGCCTCGGCGGCATGGGTTATATGAACGACAGCCCGGCGGGCCGCTTGCTGCGAGATGCGAAGCTGTATGAGATCGGCGCGGGCACATCCGAAATCCGCCGCTGGTTAATCGGTCGTGAATTATTCGAGGCCACACGATAATGAAACTCCACACGCCGCTGTGCGATGTGCTCGGCACGCGCCTGCCGATTATTCAAGCGCCGATGGCGGGCGGCGTCACCACACCGGCTCTGGTAGCCGCCGCCGCCAAAGCCGGCGCACTCGGTTCCTTCGGCTTTGCCTACACGCAGCCCGAAGCGATGCAGCGTGACGTCGACGCCGTGCGCGCATTGACCGACGCGCCGATTAACCTGAATTTTTTCGCCAATGCGCAGCCGGCGACCATCGCGCCGGAATCACAGCGCGGCGCCATCGATGCCGTCGCGGGTTATTACCAGGCGCTCGGCTTGCCTGCGCCCACACCCGTGCGCGCGCCCTATGCGCCCGATCTTAACGCGCAACTGTCGATGGCCGAAGACATTAAACCGGCGGTGGTAACGTTTCATTTGAACGACTTGCCCGCTGAAAAACTCCAACGCCTGCGCGCGCTTGGCATCAAAACCGGCGGCAGCGCCACCTGCGTGGCTGAAGCGCTGCACCTCGAGGCGCTCGGCGTGGATTTCATCATCGCGCAAGGCGGCGAAGCGGGCGGGCATCGCGGCACCTTCCAGCGCAAACCGTACGAAGCGATGACCGGCACGCTGGCGCTGACCCGCATGATCGTGCGCGCGGTGAAAATCCCGGTGGTCGCCGCCGGCGGCATCATGGACGGCGCGGGTATCGCCGCCGCGCTCGCACTCGGCGCGCAGGGCGCGCAACTCGGCACCGCGTTTATTCCCTGCACCGAAAGCGGCGCGCCGCGCGTTCACAAAGAAAGTATTCTGGCCGCACGTGACGACACCACCGTGATCACCGAAAAATTCACCGGCAAGCCCGCGCGCGGACTCGTCAATCGTTACATCCGCGAGATGAATGCGAGCGATGCGCCGCAACTCGCATTCCCCGCGCAAGGCGTGTTGTCGGGGCCGCTGCGCACGGGGTCGGGCAAAGCGGGCAACCCCGATTATCTGGCGATGTGGGCAGGGCAGGCCGCACCGCTGTCGCGCGAGATGTCCGCCGCGCAACTGGTGATCACGCTGGAACACGAGACGCTGGAAGCGCTGGAGCGGCTGGTCGCGTTACGCCGTGAATAGCTAACCCCGGAGGCCGCCATGTCTGATCCCATCGATTTCTATTTTGATTTTTCTTCACCTTATGGCTATTTTGCCGCTGCGAAGATCGATGCACTGGCCGCCAAACACGGGCGCGGCGTCACCTGGCGTCCGATACTACTGGGCGCGGTATTCAAAATGAACGGCCAGCAGCCGCTGCCGAATATTCCGCTCAAGGGCAGCTACGCCAAACACGACATGCTGCGCTCGGCGCGCTGGTTTGAATTGCCATTCAAAATACCCACGAAATTTCCGATCAACACCGTCGCGCCGTGCCGCGCGTTCTACTGGCTGCAAGACAAGGAAACCGCGCTGGCAAAAAAACTGGCGCTCGCGCTGTATCACGCCTACTTTGCAGAAGACCGCGACATCTCCAGCGCTGAAATCACCGGCAACGTCGCCGCCAAACTCGGCATCGACAAAGTCGCATTGTCCACTGCGCTCAACGATGCCGCGGTCAAGGAACGCACCCGGAACGAGGTGGATGCCGCAATCGAGCGCGGTGTATTCGGCTCGCCGTACATGGTGATCGATGGCGAACCGTTCTGGGGCGCGGACCGGCTGGATCAGATGGAGCGCTGGCTGGAAAAGGGAAAATGGTAAGGCCTTTTTTGACGCGGATTTACGCAGATGAACGCAGATTATTTCTCGCCGTCGTTCCCGCGCAGGCGGGAACCCATAACACAGCGTCACATGAAAAACCGTATGAATTACTGCCTGAGCGGGAATGAGCATGGCGGTTTTAAATCTGCGTTCATCTGCGTAAATCCGCGTCAAATGTGCCTTTGATTTTTAGCGCAACCATGCCAACCCAACTCGAAGCCCTGCAAGCCAACATCGTCACGCTGCACATGGACGCCATTGTCAACGCGGCGAACACCTCGCTGCTCGGCGGCGGCGGGGTCGATGGCGCCATACATCGTGCGGCGGGGCCTGCGTTACTTGCCGAATGCCGCACGCTGCGCGGCTGCAAAACCGGGCAATCGAAAATCACGCCCGGCTACCAACTGCCGGCGAAATACGTGATCCACACGGTCGGCCCGGTGTGGCAGGGCGGCCACGCTGGCGAGCCGGATTTACTCGCGTCGTGTTATCGAACGAGTCTTGCGCTGGCTTTGAAAAACTCTATAAAAACCATTGCTTACCCCGCGATTAGCTGCGGCGTTTACGGTTATCCGCTGGCGAAAGCGGTGGCCATCGCGGTACGCGAGTGCCGCGCCGCATCACGCGACGCAGCGTTCGAAAAAATAATCTTTACCTGCTTCGATGCGAACATGCTGGCACTCTACGAAGCGGCGCTTGCGGAAAACTGACCATGCCCGTGATCAAAAGCCGCCTCAAACCCGGCAGCGCTGAATTCGCGGTGGCGGCGCAAGCCATGCGTGAACGCGTCGCGCAACTTGAGAAAATCACGGCAGCCGCCACACGCGGCGGCGATGAAGCCTCGCGCAGCCGCCATACCAGCCGCGGCAAGATGCTGCCGCGCGAACGCGTGGCCGCGTTGCTGGATCGCGATACGCCGTTTCTCGAACTCTCGCCACTTGCCGCGCACGAGGTCTACGACGATGCGGTGCCGTCGGCAGGCATCATCACCGGCGTCGGCACGGTCAGCGGCCACGCCTGCATCATCATCGCCAACGATGCCACGGTGAAAGGCGGCGCCTATTACCCGCTGACGGTAAAAAAACATTTGCGCGCGCAGGCCATTGCACGCGAGAACAAACTGCCGTGCATCTACCTCGTAGATTCCGGCGGCGCGCATTTGCCGAG
>CAMDDY010000327.1 GCA_945893125.1 Bordetella parapertussis | reverse complement strand
ATGGCGGTGGCGCTGTGGATGAACCGGTTAAGTGCCGCATCGGCGGTGTTGAGCGTGGCGTTGCTGGTGGTGGTGCTGATTGATCCGTGGGCGGTGCTGGCGGCGGGCTTCTGGCTGTCGTTCGGCGCGGTAGCGATTATTTTGTACGTGAGCGTGGGCCGTGTGCAAAGCGGGGGCACGCCGCATTGGCTGGCGACGTGGGCTCGGGTGCAATGGGCCGTGACGCTCGCGCTGATGCCAGCGCTGCTGGCGATGTTTCAACAGGTGTCGGTGATTTCGCCCGTCGCCAACGCGCTGGCGATTCCGCTGGTGAGTTTGGTGGTGGTGCCGCTGACGCTGGTGGGCATGGTGCTGCCGTTTGATTTCGTGCTGCAAGGCGCGCATCTGATCATGGCGTGGTGTTTTATCGCGCTGGAGTGGATGAGTAACCTGCCGGCCGCCGTGTGGCAGCAACACGCACCGCCGGGGTGGACCGTGTGGGTGGCGGTCGCGGGCGCGGTGATCCTGTTGCTGCCGCGTGGATTTCCGCTGCGCTGGGCCGGGCTGGCGGGTTTTTTGCCGTTGTTCCTCGCCACGCCGCCGCCGTTGCCCGAGGGGGAAATGCAACTCACCGTGCTCGATGTCGGCCACGGCCTCGCGGTGGTGGCGCGCACACGCAACCACGCGTTGCTGTTCGATACGGGCACCGCGTTCGGTCCGCAGGCCGATAGCGGCAATCGCATGATCGTGCCGTACTTACGCGCGGCGGGTGTGGCGGCGCTGGATGTAATGATCGTGAGTCATGATGATCTCGATCACTACGGCGGCGCATCGTCGGTGTTGCAGGCGATGCCGGTGGCGCAACTGCTGAGCTCGATACCCGCCAGCGATCCCTTGCTGTTTGAAGCGGCGAGCGCGGAAAAATGTTTCGCCGGGCAGACGTGGGAATGGGACGGCGTGCGCTTCGACATGCTGCACCCCACGCGCGCGAGCTACAACGACGCGTCAATCAAGGACAACAACCGCGGCTGCGTGCTGCGCATTGCCACGCGTAACGGCGCAGCGCTGATCCCGGCGGACATCGAAGCGCGTGCCGAGCAACAATTGTTGGCAACCTCACGCGACAAGCTGCGCGCGCAGGTGCTGATCGCGCCGCATCACGGCAGCAAAACCTCGTCGATACCCGCTTTCGTGGAGGCGGTGGATCCGCGCATCGTGATCTACCCGGTGGGTTATCGCAATCGCTTCAATCATCCACATATCGATGTCGAAGAGCGTTACCTGCGGCAGGGCAGTCATGTGTATCGCACCGACCGTGATGGCGCGGTGACGTTGCACTTCGGCGCGGGTGATGCGATCAAGGTCACGCCGCATCGCGCGACCTACCGGCGGTATTGGCAAGCGCCGATGGTGGGGGATGCGGTGCCGGAGCCGGATGAATTGTAAAATATCAATAAAAACAACTAGTTGTTATGTTTATGCCTATGATGGTGAAGGCTCCGTTTTCCGGGAAACTCGCCGGCCGGATTTGGGTTTTGCGCTTTTTCGCGGTTTCTCTTGTGGCGCTGTGTCAGTGAGCGATTTTTCCTTGTACCGACGAGAACTCTCCAGCATGTCGTAAATGCGCTTTGCCGCACCGCGCACTTCCGGATTTACGTCCATGAGGCGTCTTTCTCCATGAAGGTAGGCGTCGAAGGCTGCCTGCAGCGGCCAATAGCGGTCGGTAAGGCCTTGTTCGTCCAGCCAAGCAAGCAACTTGTCGCCGAAGCCTTGTTGGGTCGCGAGGCGCAGCACTAGCAAGTAGAACCCTTCATATGACCTGCCACGGTTTGTTGTGCGCGTCGCTAACGGCACCAGTCAGCGTACCACGCAACTGTATCGCGGCGAATTCGCCATTCTGCGCAGCCGCAACCCGGCGGCCTACGCGGCGGCGGGGCTAAGCTACGATACCAAGTTCGACCTGAGACAGCTTATTGATCTGCCGTATACGACGGAATGGTTTTCCGTGCCGCCTGCCGCGCCGCATGGGGAACAGCCAACGTTGGGCACGCTGCATCCTTCTCTGGTGCGCGCGGTTGAGGCGGCGTTTCGGGCGACTGGCGATTGATGCTTCATTTGCTTTTGTGAGCCAGCAGTTCGGGACAGTAACCCGTCACGGTCGCTATTGCTTCCCGGCGAATGAGCCTTAGGATTACGCATGCGCTGCATGCAGGCTGCAGGGTGGCTACAATAGCAAAATGGTCAAGGCAACACATCTAAAGCTCGTCACACCGCGCAGCGTCGATCCACAAGCATGGATCGACGCTATCGCTGCGCGCGAGTCCGATGCGGCGGCGAAGACGCTGCGTGAAGTGATGGCGTATGTTGCGCCGTTATACGAAGGTAAAACCCTGCTGAGCGGCGAGCCGGTGCTTGCACACGTGACGGGCACGGCGTCGTTGCTCGGCGATCTGCATCTGGGCCACGAGGCGATGGCGGCGGCGTTGTTATGGCCGGCGTTGGAACTGAGTGCGGCGGCGGCGAAAAAGCTGCGCGATAAATTCGGCGCCACCATCGTCGAATTGGCCGAGGGCGTGTTGCGCATGAGCGCAATGGGTACGCTGGGTACGCTGGGTGCGCTGTCCACCCGCCGTGCTGGAAATCAAAAACCGGACGAGCAGACGGCGCAGCTTGAAGCGTTGCGCAAGATGCTGCTGGCGATGGTGCAGGACATGCGCGTGGTGTTGATCAAGCTCGCGGATCACACGCAGGACTTGCGTTACGCCGCCAAAAACCCGGATACCGCCGCACGCCGGGAAACCGCGCAACTCACGCGCGATATTTTTGCGCCGCTGGCGAATCGGTTGGGCGTGTGGCAATTGAAGTGGGAGATGGAAGACCTGGCGTTTCGCATACTCGATGCGGCAGCGTACAAGGAAATCGCGCGCCTGCTCGACGACAAGCGCGTGAATCGCGAAGGATATATCGAGAACGTGATGGCGACGCTCAAAGACGAACTCGCGCGCGCGGGCATCAAGGCCAAGGTGATGGGGCGACCCAAGCACATCACCAGCATTTACAGCAAGATGCAGCGCAAGGGCATGGATTTCGAGGCGCTGCACGACGTGCGCGCGGTGCGCGTGCTGGTGGACGACGTGAAAGACTGTTACGCCGCGCTCGGCATGGTGCATCACCTGTGGTCGCCTATCCCGAAGGAATTCGACGATTACATCGCCAAGCCCAAGGGCAACCACTATCGCTCGCTGCACACGGCGGTGATCGGCCCCGAAGGCAAGTCGGTTGAGGTGCAGATACGCACGCACGAGATGCACCAGAATTCGGAGCTCGGCGTGGCGGCGCACTGGCGCTACAAGGAAGGCGGCCGTTCGGACAAGAGCCATGACGAGAAAATCGCCTGGTTGCGGCAGATACTCGACTGGAAAGACGCAGTTCCCGACGCCGGTGAACTGGCGGAACAGTTTCGCACGGGTTTGTTTGATGACACGATCTATGTGTTTACGCCGCAGGGCAAAGTGGTGGATTTGCCGGCGGGCGCGACGCCAATTGATTTTGCGTATCACGTGCATACCGAACTCGGCCATCGTTGCCGTGGCGCGAAAGTCGATGGCGCGATGGCGCCGCTCAACACGGTGTTACACAACGGCCAGCAGGTTGAAATCACCACCGTGGCGGCACACGACAGGGGCGGACCGAGCCGCGACTGGCTGAATCCGCAACTGGGTTTTATCAAGAGCCCGAGCGCGCGCAGCCGCGTGCGGCAATGGTTTAATCGGCTGAACTACGACGCCGATGTGGCGCAGGGCCGCGCGATGCTGGAAAAGGAATTGCAGCGCCATGGCCAGACGGCGCTGAATCTCGACCGGCTGGCGGAAAGCGAAGGTTACGCCAAGCTCAATGATTTTCTCGCGGATATCGCGCGTGGTGATGTCGGCCCCAAACGTTTGCAGGATGCATTGCGGCCCACGCCCGTGGCGGTGCCCGCACCGGCAACGTTGCCCGCGCCGCGCAAGTCGCGTTCGAACAGCAGCGGCGGCGTGCTGGTGGTCGGCGTGGACAAGTTGCTGACGGTGCCGGCGAAATGCTGCAAGCCCGCGCCGCCGGAATCCATCATTGGTTTTGTGTCGCGCGGGCGCGGTGTTACAGTGCATCGGGCAAATTGCGTCAATGTGAAGCGGTTGGCGCCGGAACGTATCGTCGCGGCCGAATGGGGCGCGGCAAGCGGGGCGACTTTTCCAACAGAGATCGAAATCGAAGCGCTGGATCGCACCGGCTTGTTGCGTGACATCAGCGAAGTGTTCACGCGCGAGCGCGCCAACGTAACGGCCACCAACACGCTCACCAAAGACATGCTGGCGCGTATGCGCTTTACACTGGAGATCGCCAATCTCAAGCAGTTGCAGCGTGTGCTGATGATGATTCGCGAGGTCAAAGGGGTCATGCGGGCGGGGCGACGTTAGAATGTAAGTTATTGTTTGTAAACGATATTTAAAGAACAAAGGATGGTCGTGGCAAAGTTAAAAGACAAAGTTGCATTTCTCACCGGCGCGGGCGCGGGCATCGCGAAAGCGACCGCGAAGTTATTCGTGGCCGAAGGCGCGAAGGTTGCCATCATCGAACTGAATCGCGAAGCCGGCGAGGCGGCGGAAAAGGAAATCCGCGCGGCGGGCGGCGATGCGTTATTCATCGAAACCGATGTCACAAAAGATGACAGCATGAAGCGCGCGATGGACGCAACCATTGCACGCTTCGGGCGGCTGGATATTATTTTCAACTGTGCGGGCGGCTCGTTGCAGGAAGACGTGCCGGTGCATGAGATGGATCTTGATGTCTGGCATCGCACCATCAATCTCAACCTGTTGCATCCGTTTTTGAGTTGCCGTCACGGCATACCGCACCTGATGAAGGCCGGCGGCGGCGCGATTATCAATGTGACCTCGCATCTGGGCTTGATGGGGTCGATGAAGCCGGCGTATGCAGCGACCAAAGGCGGCATAATTTCGTTTACCAAAACACTGGCAGCGCAGTATGTGCAGCACAACATCCGTGCCAATGCGATTGCGCCTGGATCGATACGCACCGAGCGGCAGATCAAGCGCTACGAAAACAAGGAATGGATGAACGCCGAGAAACCGTCGCCCGCCGCGCGCGAGCGCCAAATCGCGCACCAGTTGTATCCGTTTTCGGCGGGCGCGTCGGAGGACATCGCCTCGATTGCGCTGTTTCTGGCGTCGAACGATTCGCGCATGTTGACGGGCACTACCATTGCGGCGGATGGCGGGCGTTCTTCGTATCTGAAAATTTATGCCGGGGAAGATTAAATTGATGCTGCGATTTTTGTTGATGGCGTTGTGCGCCGGCGGCGCATTTGCTCAGGCGTATCCGACGAAGCCGGTACGCATGGTCATCACCTATCCACCCGGCGGCAATACCGATCTGGTGGGGCGCGCGATGGCGCAGAAGTTATCTGAATTGATGGGGCAACCGGTGGTGGTCGATAACCGCGGCGGCGCGGGCGGCGTGATGGGGACCATGATCGCCGCGCAAGCCGCGCCCGACGGTTACACGATTATGCTCGGTACCTCGGCGGGCATGGTGGTGAACCCGCTGCTGTCGAGCAAGCTGCCGTACGATGCGCACAAGGATTTTTTGCCGGTGAGCAATATCATCATCGTGCCGCAATTGCTGGTGACCAATCCGCTGTTGCCGGTGAAATCCATTAAAGAACTGATCGCGCTGGCGAAGGCCAAGCCCGGCACGCTCAACGCGGGTTCCAGCGGCGTGGGCACGCCCAACCACCTGGGCACGGAATTACTCAAGGCGCTGGCTAACGTCAACATCGTGCATGTGCCGTATAAGGGCGGGGCGCAGGCGCTGACCGATGTGATGGGCGGGCAGATACACATGGCGTTTTCCAGCATTCCCGC
>CAMDDY010000326.1 GCA_945893125.1 Bordetella parapertussis | reverse complement strand
TCACCAAAAAAGACATCTCTGCCGCCATGCACTACCTCAACCATCGCCCCAGAAAATGCCTCGGCTTCAAAACACCCCACGAAGTCTTCTGGAAGAAGCTACACTCGCATCATAACGCGGTTGCACTTCAGACTTGAATCCGCCAACCTATTCAGTAGCGCGTCCTAAAACTTAACAACCTTCGGATCAAACTCCAATCCGAGTCCCGGCTTGGTGGGCACCGTCAACATGCCGTTTTTCGGCACCGGCACCTCCTTGTAGCAACGGAAGGTCCACGGCATGTATTCGACCGTCAGCCCGTTGGGGATGGCCGCAATGGTATGCACCTGAATTTCGGGTATCAGGTGGCTCACCACCGGCAGGTTAAACGCTTCGGCCATGCCCGCGATTTTCATGAAGCCGGTGATGCCGCACGAACGCATCAGGTCGATCATGATGATGTCCACCGAGCGCGCTTCCATCATGTGCCGGAACGGCACCGCGCCATACACATATTCGCCGCCCGCCACCGGTGTATCGAGGGCATCGGTGACGCGCGCGAGGCCCGGATAGTCGTCGTGCGCGGTGACGTCTTCGAGCCAGAACAAATGATATTTCTCAATTTGCTTGCCGATGGAAATCGCCTGCCGCACGTCCCAGCGCTGATTGATGTCGCACATCAAATCAATTTTGTCGCCGATGGCTTCGCGGATGAGTTTGATGCGCTCGACTTCTTTCGGCGGATTGGTATCGCCCGGCAACGCCAACTGCGTTTTCATTTGCGTATAGCCTTTTTTCACCAGCGTCTCGGCGGCCTTCACCACATGCTTTAACGGGAAGCTGCGCATCAGCGCGCCGCTGGCGTAGGTGGGCACGGTCTTGCGGAATCCGCCCAGCAATTCAGACACCGGCTTGCCGGCGGCCTTGCCCTTGATGTCCCACAACGCGATGTCGATGGCGGAAGACGCCAGCGTGAAAATGCCGCCCGGCCCGGCATGCGAACCCGCGCCGCGGAATTTCGCGTGGATGGGTTCGATGCACTGCGGGTCCATGCCGATCGCGAGCGCGCCGAGCGAATCAATCGCCGACTTTAGCGCGGGTGTGATGCCGCCGCCGAAAAACGCCACCGAAATGCCTTGCAAACCTTTATCGGTACTGATCTTCACCGCGATCAGTTTGCGCACCGCGCCCTTTTCTTCCGGGCCATTGGCGAGCGGCTCATCGGCGGGCACTTCAACGAATGCGGT
This sequence comes from Bordetella parapertussis, assembly GCA_945893125.1. Taxonomy (GTDB): domain Bacteria; phylum Pseudomonadota; class Gammaproteobacteria; order Burkholderiales; family SG8-41; genus UBA5216. The sequence goes on along the minus strand of CAMDDY010000326.1, from coordinate 4,700 downwards.
CTGGACTTTGGTGATTTTCATGGGCATCTCACGGGTGGTTGAATGAATAGGGGAACCTGAATTTTAACCCCAAAGCGCACAATCACCGCAAAGGCGCAAAGACGCAAAGGAACCGCAAAGAAAACCGTTACAAAATCCGGGCTTGGAGTTCTTTGCGAAATCTTTGCGCCTTTGCGCCTTTGCGGTAAAGCCTTTGAACTTGACCTTACCGGCCCATCAGCTTTCGTATCGCCACTCGCGCCAGCCGCCCAGCAGCGGGAAATACAGCCCCAGCCGTATCTCGCGATCCGATCGTCCGTCGTGTAAATCCGCCATGCGCATCAGCGCACCGTAGCGCTGCAACTGTGCGGCGTAACGCACACGTTCATTGTCGAGAAAGGCGTCGCGGTCGGCGCCTTCATGCACGCTGGTTTTAAAATCAATGATCCAGCGCACGCCGTGTTCGTCGATGAAGGTGCGGTCGATTACGACATCGACTGTTTCGCCGTCGATTAAGCCAGTCAGCCGCAATTCCGCGCGCGCCTCATCGTGAGCGTCCAGCATCCAGCGCCCGCGCGCGTCGGCCACACTCGCGGCCAGCGCCGCACTCACGCGCACCGTCGCGTGATCCATCTCCGTGGCCGGTACGCCGAGACGTTTGAGTTCGCGCTGATACACGGCGTGCAGCGCTTGCACGCGCGCCGCGTCCCATACGGCGACGCCGTCTTCGGCGATACGCTGCAAAAAGCGATGCACTACCGTGCCGATATGTTTGGCGGTTTCTGAGGCCCACGAAAATTCCACCTGATCGTGCGCGCTGGCGTGGGCCGCATCTTGCGCGGGCAATGTCATTTCAACGCGCGCGGGTGCGGGCGGCGGCGTCCAATCCAGCGGCAGTCGATGGATCACTTGCGGCGCGGGTGGTGCATCGGCTGCCGGCTCTGCAAGCTCGGGGGCCTGCACGCCGGCAAACTCGCCCACCACCGCCGGCCACAGCCGCGCCAGCAGCGAGCCGGCGCGCGGGGCCGGCTCCTCGGCGCTGGCGTCGATCTGCCCGATCAGGTGCAGCCGCGACTTCGCGCGCGTCGCCGCCACGTAGAGCAGGCGCGCGTCTTCGTGCGCGGCCTTTAATTTTTCCAGCGCGTCGAGGTAGCGATAAATCGGATCACCATCGTTACTCGGGTCGCTGGCCTCGCGTATGGGCGCGAGCAGTAGCTCCGATTCACCCTGCGCGCGCGGGCGTTCCTGCCACGCCAGCAATTGCGGATCGTTGCGGCGCGGCGTGTAGCCCAGTCCCGGCACGATCACCACGTCGAATTCCAGCCCCTTGGCTTTGTGAATGGTCATCAACTGCAAACGCGCGTCGGCCTGCGCGTCGGCGGCGGCGAAGAGTTTGGCGACGTTGTCTTCCAGCGCGCCGAAGTCGGCGATGTCACCGCCGTCTTCGAGTGTTTCGAGCAGTCGAAAATACGCCTGCGCGTCTTCAAGGTCGGCGCGCGCGGCAACGCACGCCGGGCCGCCGAGTGCCAGCCACGCGCCTTCAATCCAGCGCGCGGCGGTTGCGCGGCGGCGTGCTGCGATGAATTCCGCGAGTATGCCGCGCACGCGCGTGAGACGTTGCGCGCCGTCCGCCGACAGCGTTTGCACGCGCGCTTCTTCGTTCAGTAATGTCCACACCGTTGCGCGATGATCGTCCCCCGCAAGCGCAGTCAAATCGGCGAGGGTCAACCCGCACCACGGCGCGCGCAGCACGGCGAGCCACGCAATACGATCGGCCGGATGAAACAGCGCGCGCGTGAGCGCGGTTAAATCCCGCACCACGGTGCGCTCGCCCAATGGCTCGATCTCCACTGCCTGAAAGGTGTGGCCGGCGTCGCGAAGCGCTTGCGCGATGAAGCGCAGGTGCCCCCGCGCTCTTACCAGTAACACTATGTTTTTGTTGGGATTTTCGGATTTTTCCCATTGCACGATGTCGGCCACGCGCTGGGCTTCCAAGTCGCGATCAAAGCTGCCGAGCGCGTGGATATGCACTGCGTCATCGTCGCTATCGGTATGGGCCTGCTGCGACGGCACGCATGACACATACGGCACGGCGCCGCCAGCGACGTCTTCGGCATCCGGCATCACCTCCGCGAACGCGCGGTTCACCCATTCGACCACGCCGCGCTGCGAACGGAAATTCACCGACAGCGTCAGCGGCGTCAGTGACACCGTGCCGATGCCTTCGTGGCGCGCGCGCAAGTACAGGCCCACTTCGGCCTCGCGAAAGCGATAAATCGACTGCATTGGATCGCCCACCACGAACAGTGTGCGCCCGTCGTCCGGCTGCCAGCCGGCGGTGAGCTTTTTGAGCAACTCGTACTGCGACCGCGAAGTGTCCTGAAATTCATCCACCAGCAAATGGCGAATGCGGTAATCGAGTGACAGCGCGAGATCGGTCGGTGCATCCTCATCGCCCAGCGCGCGCAACGCTGCCTGCGACACCGCCGTGAAATCCGCCTGCCCGCGTTCGCCGAAAATCAGTTCCAGATTCGCCGCCGCCACGGGGAGCAACGCGGCCAGCGCCTCGACCACGCGCCATTGCGCGTCGGTGTAGGTCGCGGGCGGCAGCGCGCGGGTGAAATGCAGCGTTTCGACAAACGTGCGGTGCGGCGCGAATGCCGCCATCAGTGCGGCGTGCCGCGCCTTGGCGGCAGTTGCGGCGGCTTTCTCTTTGCCTGCGCCGGGCGGGAAGCCGGTGTTTTTGTTGACCTGTTTACGTAACGTGCCCTCTTTGGTTAACACCAGCTCGGCGACGCCGCGCCAGGCATCTAGGCTTGCGGCGTCCGCGCCGGGCAGTTCAGTCATCCCTTCGCATGCGCGTATGGGCGAAGCGATGTCCGCCGCCGCGAGATGAGCGAAGGCGTGGCGCAGCAGCGCCGCCAGTTCGTCGCACGGCGCGGCGGGCATCAACGCCACCAACTGCTCCAGCGATTGCTCGATTTCATTGGCCAACGCGGCTTCGAGTTGCGCGCGGCGTTCATCGGGCGGCAGGGGCGTAGCGAGATGACGTATCCATTGATCGCGCCGCGCGAGCATGCCGGCAATCAAGTCTATCGCCTGACCGATGTTGTTATCCAGATGCGGCAGCAGGCTGGCGACATGCCGCGCGGGATCAGTTTTGGATTCGAGCAAGGCGAGGGTACGCCGCGCGGCGTCTTCGTACAGCGAGCGCGCGTCGGTCACCGTCTCGGGCCGCGCGCCCAGACGCGAGAGCACCGGCATCTGCCGCGCCAGCGCGTGACACAGCGCATCGATGGTGTCGATGCGCAGCCGGTTGGGATTGGCGGCGAGTTCCCAGCTACACGCCGCGTCACGCGCTCGGCACGCGCGCGCGAGCCGCCAGGTCATCTGCGCGTGCGCCGCTTCCGGTGGCGTGTCGCTCGCCCCCGCGGCCAGCGCCGCCAACACGCGGCTGCGCATCTCCGCCGCCGCCTTGCGCGTAAACGTGATCGCGATCACTTCCTCGGGCGCTTCCACTCCGGCGAGCAGCGCGAGATAACGCTGGATCAGCAACTCGGTTTTGCCCGAACCCGCCGGCGCCTGCACGATGAACGAGTTAGCGACATCGAGGGCGCGCTTTCGAGCGACGCGGTCGGCTTCCGCTGGCGTGGCGCGCTCGCTCATGCGTCCTCCGCGTCCACCAATGCGCCGCGATCCATCAACTCGCGCACGCGGCACAGCGCGGACAGCTCGCAGTACTCGCAGGTTTTCGGGTACAGCTTGGGCGCGACGTCGGCGTGGCCCGCGAGATAGTCACGCGCCAGTTGTTCCAGCACCTTGCGCCACGACGCCAGCAGCGCAGGCCAATCCGCGGCTTGCGCCGACAGCGTTTTTGCATTCGACAAGGTGCCGACATCCGGCAGCACTTGTTCGTCGCGCGTCAGCCCCTTGAATGCCACTTCGCGCGCGCGCAGTTGCACGAAGGTCGCGCCCGATACCTCGGCCCCGCCATCCAACGTATCCACCGCATACAGCGGCAACTGCGGCTCATCCGGGCGCTCGCCCACCCAGCCGCCTATATGCGCGTAGCCGGTTTTGTAATCGAGTATCACCTGGCTGCCATCGTCCAGTTGATCGACGCGATCCAGCCGCGCATGCAGTTGCACGCCCGCGATCTCGGGCGCGCGCACCCGCTCGCACGCCACCACCTCGAACGGCGCGCGGGATTTTTCCAGTGTCGCGAGCCGTGTCAGCAAGGTCACGAGCCGCGTGCGCTCAAGTGCTGCGAAGGCGTCGGTCATGATGTCGGGGCGCGCCTGGCACAGCGCATCGACGGCGCTGGTTACCGCGGCGGTGATTTTTTGTTCCAGCGCTGCGTCGTCGAGTGCCAGCAACGTGGCCTGCGAACCGAGATCACGCCACAGCACCGCAAGCGCCTGATGCGCCAGCGTGCCGCGCTCGCGCGCGTCCAGCCCGTCCGTGCCTTCCTCCAAACCCGATGCGCCAAGGCGGTGTATCGCATAGGCGCGAAACGGACACGCCGCCTGATTCTGGAACATCTGCGCGCCGCCGGAAACGCGCACGCTGCCGTTCGCGGCGACAAGCGGCGGCGCGCGCCAGTCGTCCAGCGCTTCAAAACGCCGCGCGTCGAACAGCGCATCACGCAACAACGCGATGGTGTCAGCCGCTGCCGCCGTCTCGGGCAAGTGCTCAATCAGCGGGCTGATGGTGAGCTCGCG
>CAMDDY010000325.1 GCA_945893125.1 Bordetella parapertussis | reverse complement strand
CCCGATGCAGAAGCCCTGCAAGCGGTCGTCAATAAGCTGGAAGCCTCCGGTGTCGCCATCACGCGCGCCAGTGAAACAGAACTGGCCGCGCGCCGCGTCGAAGCCATGGCGTGGTGCCGCGATCCCTCCGGCAATCGCATTGAAATTTTTCATGGGCAAGCCATGGGTGATGGCGCGGTAACGCTGCCGCGCCCGCACAGCGGCTTTCGCAGCGGGCCGCTGGGCATGGGGCATGTGGTGTTTCACGTCGAGGATATTGACGCGTCCAGCCGCTTTTATCGCGAGCTGCTGGATTTCCGGCTTTCCGATTACATGATCAAGCCCTACCGGCTGATGTTTCTGCGCGCCAATCCGCGCCACCACAGCGTGGCGCTGCTGCAATCGCCCAAGGCAGGCGTGCATCACGTGATGTTCGAGGTGCTGGCGCTGGATGATGTCGGCCGCTCATACGACGCCGCACTGGAAAACTGGCGTATCGGCCAAACACTCGGCCGCCATGCCAACGATTGGGTGCTGTCTTTCTACGCGTTTTGCCCGGCGGGCTTCATGATGGAAGTGGGCTTCGGCGGACGCACGGTGGACGAAGCCACCCACACCGCGCGCGAAGTCACCCACGGCGGCAGCATGTGGGGCCACGACCGCTTGTACATGGATGACGAGCGCCGCCGCATCGCCAACGAAGTGCGCCGCGAGGTGGTCAAAGCCGGACTCGGCGCGCCGCTGCAAATCACGCATGGGCAGTATAACGAGGTGAAGTGATAGCGCGCCTGCCCGTTGTGCTGCTGTCGCTGACAGCAGCGCATGTGAGCGCACAATCCGCCTACCCTGCAAGACCGGTGCGTATCATCGTTAACTTCGCGACGGGCGGCCCCTCCGATATCGTGGCGCGCATCGTGTCCGCCAAACTCACCGATGCGTGGGGCAAGCCGGTGGTGGTGGAAAACATCGCGGGCGGCGGCGGCAACATCGGGGTGGAGCGCGCGGTGAAAGCCACGCCGGACGGTTACACCATCTTGCTGTCGGGCAGTTCGCCGCTAGTCATCAATCCGAGCCTGCTCGATAAGCCGCCGTTTGATCCGGTGCGTGATCTGGCGCCGGTCACGCTGATTTGCACCATACCGAATCTGCTGGTGATCCATCCGGCGCTGCCGGCAAAGTCAGTCGAAGAGTTTGTCGCGCTCGCCAAAAGCAAACCCGGGCAATTTACCTTTGCCTCGTCCGGCAGCGGCACCGCGACGCATCTGGGCGGTGAGTTATTCAAGACTCGCGCGGGCCTTGATCTGCGGCATATTCCCTACAAGGGTACGGGTTTGATGATCCCCGATCTGGTGGCGGGCCGCGTCACCATGACCATCGCCGCCGTGGCGACATTCCTGCCGCTGGTGCGCGACGGCAGACTGCGCGCCATCGCCGTCGCGTCGGAAAAACGCACGCCGGCGTTGCCCGATGTGCAGACGGTGGCGGAATCGGGCTATCCCGGCTTCGATACCTCATCGTGGCAGGGCGCGTGGGCGCCCGCGAAAACACCCGCGCCGCTGGTGCGCAGGCTCAATCAGGATTTGCTGAAACTGATCGCGTTGCCCGACGTGCGCGCGCGTTTCGCTGAACTCGGCATGGAACCGGCGGGCACCAGTGAACAGCAACTCGCGCGTGTGATTCAATCTGATCTGGTGAAGTGGGCCAAGGTCATCAAGGCATCGAACGCGAAGGCGCAATAGCCGCTAACGTCGCTTGCCCGCGCGCTACGACTGCGGCAGTTTGCGCAGTCGATCCATTTCCACCGTCAATTTTTTGACTTCTTCCAGCGAGCGCTCGCGCGCGGCGCGCGCCATGGTTTCGTCGGGCAACGGGGCCGCATCCAGCAGCGGCGCGACGCGCGCACGGTCTTCGGGATATCCGTCGAGCAGGCGCCCCAGTGCTTCGGCGGTGTTGCGGTATTGAAAATACTCGCGCTCAAGTAAATCCTTGCGGCGCACCGCTTCCGTGGTCCAACCGGCGCCTTGTGTATAGCGGCTGCCCATGTGCGCCCACAGTTCGCGCAAACCCAACACCGTGAAATGACGATGCCAGCGGCTGGCCGCGTAAAGCCGTAAAATTTCCCGCGCGCCGATCAGGTAGTGATCCGCGGCATCCACCGTTGCTCGCGGCAACGCGCCAGACTGCGCGCGTAACGCCGCATGATATTTTGCAACGGCCTCATAACGCGCATCCAGAACCTTGAGCGCCGCCGGCTCGTCCGCCGTCCCCGGTTTACCCGGTGCCGCATCCAGCACCGCCCGCAGGTGCGCGCCCGCCTCCAGCACTCCGGCCGTAACCGTGGCGTGCTGCACGCGCTTCTGATGCACGTGATACAGCCCGCTCCCGACGAGCACCATGATAAGCGCGGCGACTGCGGCGAGTGCGATTATTTTTTGTCTGCGGGTCAACATGGGCCGTGCCGTTAAAACGGGAATTGTAGTCGAGAACACCCGCCGTGCGCCTCGACTTTGCCGTGCGCCTCGACTTCATCTACCATGGCGGTAATCCAGCACAAGAGCGCCCGCCCGTGTCATCCGTCACTCACCTCCACCCCGATCTTGCCGGTTTCTCGCGCGACATCGCCCCCCACAACCTCAATCCGCTGTGGGAACGCACGCAGCGCATGCAACCCGGCTCCGCGTGCGTGCCCGCGCATTGGCGTTACGCCGATACGCGTCCGCTGCTCGCGCGGGCCACCGAGTTGATTACCACGCGCGATGCCGAGCGCCGCGTGCTGGTGCTGGAAAACCCGGCGCTGCGCGGCTCGTATCAAGTGACGCAATCGCTGTTCTCCGGTTTGCAGATTATTTTGCCCGGCGAGATCGCGCCCTCGCACCGGCATACGCCCAACGCGTTGCGCTTTATTATCGAGGGTGTAGGCGCGTACACGGCGGTGGACGGCGAACGCACGCCGATGCTGCCCGGCGATTTTGTGCTGACGCCGAACTGGATGTGGCATGACCACGGCAATCTCGGCGCGGCACCGGTGGTGTGGCTGGACGGACTCGACACGCCGATCGCGCAACTGTTCGGCGCGATCTTCCGCGAAAACCATCCACAGGAAAGCCAGCCGGTGGCGCGCCAAACCGGTGATGCCGCCGCACGCTACGGCGCGAATCTGCTGCCGGTGGATTACCGTCCGGCCGATTCGCGCACGCCGCTGCTGCGCTACCCGTATGCGCGCACGCTCGAAGCGCTCGAACAACTGGCAAAAAGCGCGCCGCCGCACGCCGCGCAAGGTTATAAGCTGCGCTACGTGAATCCGGCCACCGGCGGCCATGTGTTTCCGACCATGGCGGCGTTTATGCAACGGCTGCCGCAAGGCTTTGATGGACGCGGCGCCCGCAGTACCGATGGCGCGATCTATACCGTGGTCGAGGGCTGCGGCACGGTACACATTGGCGAATCCTCTTTCGATTTTGCACCGCACGACGTGTTTGTCGTGCCGCCGTGGCAGCCGCTGCGATTCGTTGCGACATCCGATTGCGTGTTGTTCAGTTATTCGGATCGCGCGGCGCAGGAGGCGCTGGGGTTCTGGCGCGAGCAGTTGGAACCGGATTCCGTTTAGAGTGCGTTCCAAATGAATGCCATCGCCACCAGTGGTTCGACAAGCTCACCACGAACGGTTCTTGAATTGGCCGTTCGCCCCCGGATCAAGTCCGGGGCAGGCTCTGAGCTTGTCGAAGGGTCAGCCATTTTTCTTAAATGTGCGCTCGCCACTGCCGCGTTACTAACACCCGGCGTATTACCGGCAGCCGAGGTAGCGTACCCGCAACGCCCCGTCACCATCATCGTGCCGTCGTCTCCGGGCACCGGCCACGACATCCTCGCGCGCACGCTGGGCCGCAAGCTCGCCGACCGCTGGGGCCAGGGCGTGGTGATCGACAACAAATCCGGCGCCAGCGGCGCCATCGGCGCGGAGTTGACCGCGCGTGCCGCGCCCGACGGCCATACGGTGATGATGGTCGGCGCCACCTTCGCGATGTATGCCGCGCTCAACAAAAACGCGCGCTACGACCCGGTGCGCGGCTTTCAGGCCGTGAACCTGGCGGCGACCACGCCGCTGGTGTTTGCAGTGAGCGGCGCCATGCCGACCAAAACGCTGCGCGCATTCACTGCGCTCGCCAAGGCGCAGCCGGGCGCGATCCATTACGCGTCGCCCGGCAACGGCACGCCGCAGCATCTGGCGATGGAGTTGTTCAAGCTCAATGCCGGCGTAAATTTGTCGCATGTGCCCTATAAAAGCACGGCGGCGGCAACGCAGGAACTCGCCGGCGGACATATCAGCGCGATGATTCTGCCGGCGCACACCGCCGCGCCGTTGGCGAGCGCCGGAAAATTGCGCGTGTTGGCGACGCTGGGCGACGCGCGCTCGCGCGTGTTTACCGACGCACCCACGCTGAGTGAGGCCGGCGTACCGAATGTCGACGCATATGTTTGGTATGGCCTGATGGCGCCGCTGGCCACGCCGCGCGACATCGTGCGCAAGCTCAACGACGAGATCAACACCATGTTGAAATTGCCCGATGTGGCCGATGCCTTGAACAAGCAAGGGTTGACCGTGGTGGGCGGCGAGCCCGAAAAAATGGGCGATCTCGTAAAATCCGAAATGGAACGTTGGACGCGCGTGATCATAGCGGCGAAAATAAAGGCTGACTGAGCAGGTGCTGCGGTCGCTGTAGATACCCCAAGCACAAGTTATTAAATATCATTTAAAAACATAAGGTTACAAATGAACACTCTGAACGATTGCTGCAAGCTGGATATCTTCCCGCACATTTTCCCGAAAACGTTTTTCGACCGCATGAAAGAACTCGCCGAGACCAACCCGGCGCTCGCCTCCACCATCAAGCGCTGGCTGCACATCCCCGTGTTGTGGGATCTCGACGCGCGCATACGCATGATGGGCAAGTTCAACAACTACAAACAAATTCTCACGCTCTCGCTGCCCGCAATTGAATTGCTGGCGGGACCGAATGAATCGCCCGCGCTGGCGCGTCTCGCCAACGACGGCATGGCGGAAATCGTGCGTGAACGGCCGGAGTTGTTCCCCGCATTTGTCGCCTCGCTGCCGATGAACAACGTGAAAGCCTCGCTCGACGAAATGGATTACGCTATCCGCAAGCTCGGCGCGAAAGGCATCCAGATTTTCACCAACGTCAATGGCCGCCCGCTCGACGACCCGGAGTTTTATCCGATATTCCAGCGCTGCGTGAAAAAATACGATCTGCCGATCTGGCTGCACCCGGCGCGCACCGCGAAATTCGCCGACTACCCCACTGAAGAAAAATCGCTCTACGAAATCTGGTGGCTGTTCGGCTGGCCCTATGAAACCAGCGCCTGCATGGCGCGCATTGTGTTCAGCGGCATGCTCGACCGCCTGCCCAACATGAAAATCATCACCCACCACCTCGGTGCGATGGCCCCGTACTTCGATGAGCGCATACGCCTCGGCATGTCGCAAATGGGCGCACGCACCACCGACGCCGACTACGGCAAGCTGCTGCGCGGCCTGTCCAAGCCGCCGCTCGAACTCTTCAAAATGTTCTACGGCGACACCGCCATCAACGGCTCGGCCCCGGCCATCCGCTGCGGTCTGGATTTCTTCGGCGCGGATCACGTGCTGTTCGGCACCGACTGCCCGTTCGATCCGGAAGGCGGCCCGCTGTTTATCCGCGACGGCATCAAGGCGATTGATTCGCTGAAGCTGTCCACCGCGACGCGTAACAAGGTCTACTACGGCAACGCGATGAAGATGCTGCGGCTGGAACCTGAGGTGGCGAAGGTACCGAAGGTGGCGGCTAAAAAGAAGGCGGCAGCGAAGAAGTAGTTGTAGGATGCCGGTGAGCGCAGCGAACCGCATCAATCGCGCCATTACAGCGAGCGATGCGGTTCGCTGCGCTCACCGGCATCCTACA
>CAMDDY010000324.1 GCA_945893125.1 Bordetella parapertussis | reverse complement strand
CGACAGAGGTAGCCGCGCAGGGTAGTAGTGCGCCGGGTGCGCTGGATTGGCTCAAGAAAATCGCGGATTCGTCCCGTACTGTGAGCTATTCAGGCACCTTTGCCTATCAACACGGCAAGCGCGTCGAAACGTCGCGCGTGGTGCATTACGTGAATCAGGCCGGCGGTGTGTTCGAAAAACTCGAAACGCTGGACGGTCCTCCGCGCGAAGTGGTGCGCGCCAACGATCACGTGACCGCCTATTTGCCCGATGCGCGGCTGGTGCTGGTGGAGCGCCGGAGCACCCGCCACATGCCGATCATGCTGCCCGACAAGCTCTCGGAGCTCACCACGCACTACGACGTCAAGCTGCACGAGATTGATCGTGTCGGTGGCTTTCAATGCCAATGGGTAGGCGTCGCCCCGAAGGACAAGCTGCGCTATGGTCGAAAGTTCTGCGCCGAACTTCAATCGGGCTTGCCGCTGCGTTCGCAGGTCTACAACGAGCGGTCCGAAGTGCTTGAGTCATTTCGTTTTTCGCAGTTATCGCTGGGCGGCGAATTCAGCCGCGATCAGGTCACCTCGAAGTATGAAGCACGCGCGCAAGCGCAGCACTGGCGGGTGGATCACTCCGCGCTGAACGTCATGGAACAAGCGGCGGATACCGGCTGGTCGGTGCATAATCTGCCGGTGGGATTCCGTAAACTGATGGAGGTAAAGCGCACGATCGTCGGACGTCCGGTCGCCATGCCGCATCTGGTGTACTCCGATGGCCTGACGGCGATTTCCGTGTTCATCGAGCCGAAGTCGCGCGAACTGGGCGCCAAGCCCTTAATCAGCCAGGGCGCTGTCCACATCTACAAGCGCATGAGCGGTGACTTCGTGGTGACGGTATTGGGCGAGGCGCCGGCGGCAACGGTCATGCAAATCGCAAACGGGATGGAATCCCGGCACACGGCGCCGAAGTAAATTATTCTATAGTGGCTATGCTGGCTATTGTTCGTTGTTTACAGGTGAATTCATGATCAGAAAAGCATTATGGGTTGTTTGTCTGCTGCTCCCCATGCAGTTGATGGCGCAGCTTCCGGATTTCACGGAGTTGGTTGAAAAGCAGGGGCCGGCCGTGGTCAACATCAGCACCACGCAGGGCGGAGCGCGCAGTCCGCTGGCACAGCAGATGCCGAACGTGCCCGAAGACGATCCGTTTTTTGAGTTCTTTCGCCGCTTCACGCCTAATCCCGGTGCGCCGCGCGAATTTCAGTCGCAGTCGCTGGGCTCCGGTTTCATTATCAACGCCGACGGTTACATCCTGACCAATGCGCACGTGGTGCAGTCGGCGGATGAGATTACCGTGCGCCTGACCGACAAGCGCGAGTTCAAAGCCAAGGTGATCGGCAGTGACCGCCGCACCGACATCGCGCTGATCAAGATCGACGCGACCGGACTGCCGGTCGTCAAGTTTGGCGATCCTTCAAGGCTCAAGGTGGGGGAATGGGTGGTGGCCATCGGTTCCCCGTTCGGTTTTGACAACACCGTGACCAAGGGTATCGTCAGCGCCAAGGGCCGCTCGTTGCCGCAGGAAAATTTTGTGCCCTTCATTCAAACCGACGTGGCGGTCAATCCCGGCAATTCCGGCGGACCATTGTTCAATATGCGCGGCGAAGTCGTAGGTATTAATTCGCAAATCTACAGCCGTACGGGCGGATTCATGGGACTGTCGTTTGCCATTCCCATTGACGTTGCAAATGATATTGCACAGCAGTTGCGCACCTCTGGCAAGATCACACGCGGCCGCATCGGCGTGGTAATTCAGCCCGTTACCAAGGAACTGGCCGATGGTTTTGGCTTGCCCAAGCCGCAGGGCGCATTGGTCAACTCGGTGGAAAAAGGCGGCCCGGCCGAGAAGGCCGGCATAGAAGCAGGCGATGTGATTTTGCGTTTCGACGGCAAGCCGATCGGCTCATCGGAAGACTTGCCGCGTATTGTGGGCGGTACCCGCCCCGGCGCCAAATCCACGGCGCAAGTCTGGCGTAACAAGGCATCCCGCGACGTGCAAGTGGTGGTCGCGGAATTGGCGGAAGATGCCCGCGGCCCACGCGGCGGACGCGGACAGAAGCCGCCTGCGGCAACGCCCAGTGCATACGGTATGGCGTTGTCTGAATTGACTGACACGCAGCGCAAGGAGATCAAGGTGGAAAGCGGTGTGTTGGTGGGCGAAGTGCAAGGCGCCGCGGCACGCGCCGGCATGCGGCGCGGCGACGTGATTCTCGCGGTGAATAATCAGGATGTGAAAACCGTCGAGCAATTTAATCAGATGATGGCGCAGTTCGAGAAAGGCCGTATCGTTGCCATGTTGGTACGGCGCGGCGGCAATTCTCTGTATGTGCCGTTCCGGCTTGATGCCGGCAACTGAGACGGCGACGCGCCCGCAATTGACCGTTTACGGGCGTGGTTATTGCCACTTGTGTGACGACATGATTGCGGCTTTGCATACTCTGCAAGGCCGCTATTTATTTGACGTTAACGTCATCGATGTCGATTCCGATGCCGCGCTGGAAACGCGTTTTGGCGAAAAAGTGCCGGTATTGATGTGCGACGACCGTGAGCTCTGTCACTATTTCCTTAACGAGCCGGTTGTTACTGCGTTCTTGTCGGATTTACGATAAAATACAAATGTTTACGTAATCAAGGGCGCCTCGAATCCTGCGAGCGCCCTTTTCTGCAGAATATCCGCAAGTATTTTTAAAAAGCCTTGTCTGGCAAGGAGTTGAGGACGATTAGAGAGTTGCGTTTCTAAATCCTACCCGCATTCCTACCCTCATTTTCTGGTGCGGCCCTTGTTGCTCGCCGTATCGCCGGCATCGACGTTTACCCAAAACTGACCACCGGCAACGCCGGCGAGCGCCCGCGCCCTGGGGCGCGAAAGCGACCCACACCACTCAGCGCGCAGCGCCAGAGGGACTCGATGGCCACCGTATCGCTCGCACCGACTGTTCTACACGGCCCACAGGCTGTTTTGCAGCGGATACCGGCCGCTGGCCTTGGCTGGACGTACTTCGGCACCCGGCCCAATGCGGTCACTGACTGTTACATTTGAATTTACGGTCCATGCCTATCAAATGGCCTGATTAAACTTCTGTGGTGTAGGGCCAGCAATCGGCCTACCATGCGCCTTGGATGACTGCCTGTGCGTATAGCGCACACTACCAGCCCCGTCTCTTCGGCGTATCCCGGCACGCCTTTTCAGAAAGGCGGCGGATATGGGCACATCAGGCAGAGCCACAGTTGCATTTTTCATTGCAGCGTTGAGTATTGCTTCTGCTGCCCTGACCGAGGCGCAAAGCTATCCGACTAGGCCGATCCGGTTGATTGTGCCGTTCCCGCCCGGCGGCAATTCCGACCTCATGGCGCGCATGCTGGCGCAGAAACTCACCGAAACCTTCAAGCAATCTGTGGTGGTGGACAACCGCCCCGGCGGCGGCACCACCATCGGCACTGAAATAGCTGTGAGGGCGAATCCCGACGGCTACACCATGTTCATGGCGTCGAGCGCCTACGCCGCGATCGCGGCACTCTATAAGCTGCCCTACGATCCGGTGAACGACGTGGCGCCGATCGTGCTGCTCGGCGAGAGCGGTTTGGTGGTGATACTCAATCCGTCGGTTCCCGTCACCAACATCAAGGAACTGATTGCGTATGACAAGTCGAATCCGGGCAAGCTTAACTATGGCTCCAGCGGCACCGGCAGCAGCGTCCACCTCGTCACGGAACTCTTCAACCAGATGGCCGGCACCAGGATGACGCATGTGCCGTACAAGGGCGTCGGCCCCGCACTGAACGAGCTGATCGGCGGGCAGATACAGATCCTCATCAGCGGTCTGCCGGCGATGATTCAGCAGGTCAGATCGAACCGCGTGCGCGGCATTGCGGTGACTACCGCCAAGCGCTCCAACGCCGTGCCTGATATCCCGACCGTGGCTGAAACCGTCCCGGGTTATGAAGCCGCGGCTTGGGTGGCTGTCGTGGGGCCGAAAGCGCTACCGAGGGACATCGTCGCGCGCTGGAGCAGTGAGATCAACCGCATCCTGCAACTGCCTGACGTGAAAGAGCGTATGGCGAGCGATGGCATGGAGATCGCCGGCGGCTCGCCGGAGCGCTTCCGCGAAGTGCTCAAGCGCGACGTCGAGAAGTGGCAGAAAGTGGTCAAGACCGCTGGCATCAAGCCGGGAAACTGATTTTCTTCGGCTCTATGGAGCAAGCAAGGGTAGAGAGGAGTTCTCTGAGCTTTCCATTTAGGGGAATTGTCATGCAACAGACAAAGATGAAATCAATATGGCGCTTAGCCAGTCTCATGTTGGGTCTACTGGCGCTTCTGATCGTGGGTAGCGCAGCCGCGCAAACGTCTTATCCCGAGAAGCTGATCCGCATGGTCGTCGGTTTCCCGCCCGGCAGTCAGCCGGACATCGTCGCGCGCCTGATCGGCCAAAAATTCGTCGAGGCGTGGGGCAAGCCGGTCGTGATTGACAACATTACTGGCGCCGCAGGCAATATCGCAACAGAGCGTGTAGCGAAAGCCGTGTCAGACGGCTACACGTTGGGATTCTTGGGCCAGGGGACGCTTGTCGTTAATCCGAGTTTATACAAACTGGCGTATGACCCAGTGAAAGATTTTGCACCGGTTTCGCAGGTTACCGTGTCGTTGTATATGCTAGTCGTACATAACGCCGTGCCAGCGAACAGCGTCAAGGAGTTGGTGGCTTTGGCCAAAGCGCAGCCTGGCGCGCTTACGTTCGCCTCCGGCGGTAGCGGTGGTGCCCCTCACATGGCCGTTGCTGATATTGACGACGGTACCGTGCTTGACGATCTGAAGCCTGCGATCATCGGGTTTTCTTGGGTGGCATACAGCACCCACAGCCACGCAGCAGATCATCCTAAATTTAGGATCGTGTTTCCGTTAAGGCGTTCATGCACACCAACAGAGTGGCCAGGCGTCTGGAACGCTTTTACTGAGCTTCTAAGCGGCCACTGTGACCTCGCCTGCAAGGACGTCTCGCTGTTGTTCCTTAGCCTTTTCGCGTTCACGCCTCTTTTTTGTCGGCATCACGCCGCCCGCCCAAACGGGATCACCTGTGCTCCGGCTTTAAGCGCATCGAGCATGTCGGCGTACTGCTGCATCATCAGCCGACGTTCAGGAAAATACTCAGCTTGGTTGTAACTGGCGCGAACCTTGTTGCGCTCGGCATGGGCCAGTTGGCTTTCGATCACGTCTGACCGGAACCCCGCTTCATTCAGCATGGTCGAGAATGTGCCGCGAGCGCCATGCGGGCTGAACCGGTCTGAATAGCCCATTTTTGTAACGGCATTGCGCAGGGTGGCGGCGGTGGTGGTTTGGGACTTTGTTCCCTGCGATGGGAAAAGGAATTTTTCGTGCCTGGTAAATTCGCCCAGTTCTTTGAGCAGGTCGAGCACCTGCCGGGATAGGGGAACCGTATGCGGCGTGCGCATTTTCATGCGCTCACCGGGGATGCGCCATTCTGCGTGTTCAAGATCGAACTCGGCCCACGCTGCGCCGCAAAGCTCGCCGGGACGAACGGCGGTGAGGATCAGCAGTTTCAAGGCAATCGCCGTGGTGCGGTGCCCGGTGTAATCCTCCAGCTTGCGCAGGAAGTCCGGTAGATCGTGTGCCCGCAGATGCTTGCGGTGCTCGACGACACGGCGGGCGATTTCGCCCTTGATAGGGTCGGCGACGTTGTACTTTGCGCGGTGAGTGAGTATCGCGCGCTTAAAAACAGCACCGACAATCTGCCGGGCGAGGATGGCGCGGGTAGGAGCTGGTCGTTTCTCGATACGGCGAATAACGTCGTAGACCGTCGGGGTGGTGATGTCCTTCATGGGCAAGTTGCCGATAAATGGCTTGATGTCCTTGTCCAGAATAACCTGGATGTGCTTGGTGTAGCCCGCGGACCAGCCGCC
>CAMDDY010000323.1 GCA_945893125.1 Bordetella parapertussis | reverse complement strand
GCCAGGATTGTTTCCAGCTCACCCATTCCGGCTCGCCCTCGATGGCCCAGCGTTGTTGTGCTTTGGTGAGATTACGCCACGGTGTGTCGAGCGGCATGCCGCGCTTCTTCGCGTATTTGATGAGGTCGTCCTGACACTCTTTATTGCTGGGCGTTTGCCACGGCTTCACCACGCCTTCGCGCAGCGTTTTCGATTCGTCTGGGATCACCAGCCCGTAATCCACGCCGATCACGCGGCCAAACCCGCGACAGGTGTCGCACGCGCCCAGCGGCGAGTTGAAGGAGAACAGGCTGGGGGTGGGGTCCTGATAGTGGATGTCGCAGTCGGGGCAGTGGAGCGCCGTGGAGAAGCGCCACGGCGAGGTTTGAGCGTTGAGTGTTGAATGTTGAGTGTCGGGCGCTTCGGCATGCACGCTCACGCGGCCCTGGCCGGTTTTGAGCGCGGCTTCGAGCGCATCCACCACGCGCGTCGGCTCCACGGTGCTGGTGCGAAAACGATCCTGAATCACTTCCAGCCGATCCGCGTCCTCGTGCAAAAACCGCGTGTAGCCCTGGGCCGCCAACAGCTTCTTCACTTCGGTCACATCAAAGTTCTTCGGCACCGGCACCGGAAACACCACCGTCAATCGCGGATCACCCGCAGCCCCCGCACGCGCCGTCAACGCTTTCAAAATACTTTGCGGCGTGTCGCGCGCGACTTTTGCCCCGCAGCCCCGGCAATACAATTCCGCCGCCCGCGCATACAAAAGCTTGAAATGATCGTTCAGTTCCGTCATGGTGCCGACGGTGGAGCGCGAGGTGCGTACCGGATTGGTCTGGTCGATGGCAATGGCGGGTGGGATGCCTTCGATGCTGTCCACCTGCGGTCTATCCTGCCGGTCGAGAAACTGCCGCGCGTACGGCGAAAAGGTTTCCACGTAGCGCCGCTGGCCCTCGGCGTAGAGCGTGTCGAACACCAATGACGATTTGCCGCTGCCCGACACGCCGGTGACGACAATCAGTTCGTTCGTGGGCAGGTCGAGAGACAGGTTCTTGAGATTATTCTGCCGCGCGCCGCAGATGCGTATGGTATGGTTGTCGTTGGGAGGGGCGCTGGACATGAACGAGAGGCAATAACAGTTGCGAAAGCGTGGCTGGCGCGGCTGTGCAGTGCCGCGCCATGGGTGACGCTATTCTACCCGTGCGCAATAGCGTGTCTGGAGTCGGGCGTCTGCGCGACAGTGCGTGGAGATTCGCCTAGAATACGTAACATTCCTACAACGGAGGTGTCGTCATGGCGAAGTCCAACGGGAAATCCGAATTCAAGAAAATACGCAAACTGGTTGAACCGTTTCGCGTTACCGACGGAAAAAAGTTTCGTCTGAAGGACATCAATCCCGGCGACACCGGCGGCTTGAAATCCGAGTTCAAGGGCGAAGCCAAGACCATGCTCGCGCGCGGCGTGGAGTTGCTGACGGACGAGCAGGCGCGGCTCTATGCGCAGGATCGCTGGGGCGTGCTGCTGATATTTCAGGCGATGGATGCGGCCGGCAAGGACGGCACCATCAAGCATGTCACCTCCGGCCTCGATCCGCAGGGCATGCAGGTATATTCGTTCAAGGCGCCGTCCTCCGAGGAGCTCGATCACGATTATATGTGGCGCTGCATGAAGGCGCTGCCGGAGCGCGGGCGCATCGGCGTTTTCAACCGCTCGTATTACGAGGAAGTGCTGGCGGTGCGCGTGCATGAAGCGTACCTGATGAAGCAAAAGCTGCCGCGCGAAGTCATTACCAAAAAAGTGTGGGACGAGCGTTATCAGGACATCCGCGCGATTGAACGTTATCTGTCGCGCAACGGCTACCTGATACTTAAATTCTTTCTGCATGTGTCGAAAAAAGAACAGAAGAAACGCTTCATGGAGCGGCTTGATTTTCCCGACAAGAACTGGAAGTTTTCCGCCACCGATGCTCGCGAGCGCCAGCACTGGGATTCGTACATGGATTCGTTCGAGCAAATGATACGCAATACCGCGACGGATTATGCGCCTTGGCATGTGATACCGGCGGATAACAAATGGTTTACGCGCCTCGCGGTGTCGGATGCCATAATAGACGCGCTGGAAAAGCTGAACCTGAAATTTCCGAAGATTGACGACGCCAAGAAAAAAGAGCTGGCCGAGGCGCGTAAAATACTGATGAGCGAATAGCGTGCCCGTGCTTCCGTCACCGCAAGGAATGCTGGAATGATCGATGAACAGGTAATCGCCGTGCTCAGGGCGTCGTTGAGCGACGACGGCACCATTATCGGGCAACTGATAGAACTTTACAGGACGGATTCTCCGAAATTGATGGACGACGCGGACGCCGCCCTTGAGCGCCTCGATTGGGAGACGCTGAAACGTTCCGCGCACTCGCTTAAATCCACCAGTGCCAGCATGGGTGCTACCAGCGCGTCAGCGGTCGCGCGTGAATTGGAACAATTCGCCAAGGACGGTAATGTGGAGCAGTCGGTGACGGCGCTGGGCCGGTTGAAAATCGAAGTCAACGATGCGATCAGTGCCTTTGCCAAGCTAAAATTCGACTAGCAGCCGCCGCCGTCAGCGGCAACTTCCCGGAGCGTTTTGCATGAAAGCGATTTTATTGCCGGGTCCCGGCATGCCTTTTACCTATGAAACCGTGCCCGATCCCACGCCTGGGCCGGGCGAAGCCGTGGCGCGTGTACTGGCGTGCGGCTCGGGCTTGACCATACACCACGCGCGCGCGGGGCGGTTAAAGCTCAATCACTATCCGCGCATCATCGGGCACGAGATCGCCGCCGAGATTGTCGCCGTCGGCGACGGTGTCAGCAGCAGCGAAATTAAAATCGGCGATGGCGTCACCGCGTATTTTTATTTTAACTGCGGCCATTGTCACTGGTGCCGCATCAACCGCGAAACGCTGTGCGAGAACTTCGGCGGTTATGTCGGGCGCGAATCCGACGGCGGCTATGCCGAGTACATCAAGCTGCCCGCGCGAAATTTTCTGAAATTTCCCGACGGCATCGATTGGCGTAAAAACCCCGCCGAAGCCGGCGTAATCTGCGATGCGCTCGCCACGCCGGTGAAAGTGATCCGCCGCGCGCGCATCACGCCGCACGACACCGTCGCGGTGTTCGGCGCGGGCGGGGGCTTAGGGATACACATGCTGAAAGTCGCGCGCTGGGCGCGGGCGACAAAAGTCATCGCGGTGGATACCGCGGCGTCCAAGTTTGAAGCCGCCGTGAAGTGCGGCGCGGATATCACCATCGATGCTTCCGCCGGCAACGTTGCCGAACAGTTGCGCGACGCCACCGGCGGCAAAGGCATTGATGTGGCGATTGATTTTGTCAGCAATGCGAGCACCTTGGAGGCCGCGCTGGCCGCGCTGGGACGGGGCGGGCGCCTGGTGACGCTGGGCGGCAGCGGCAAACCGTTCAATGCCGATCCGGCAAAAATATTGCGCGATGAAATCGAAATCATCGGCAGCCGTTACGCCACACGCCAGGAAGTGATGGACACGCTGGAGCTGGTTGCGCGCGGCGAGTTCAAGGCGCTGGTCACCGACAAGGCGCCGCTCGCCGAAGCGGAGGCGCTGCATCAGCGGCTGGAAAAAGAATTGATTATTGGGCGGGCGGCGTTAGTGATGAGGTAGAAAATAATGATTAAAAACAAACAGTTACGAACGATTGGCGTCATCGGGCTCGGCATCATGGGCGGCATGATGGCCGAAGCCTTATGCGCGGCGGGCTACCAGGTCGTCGGCTACGATCCGTCTGCACCAGCGCGCGCGCGGCTGAAAAAAGCCGGCGGCCGAGCACTTGCCTCGGCGACTGCGGTGGCGGCGACTGCCGATGTCGTGATCACCTCGCTCGCCAAAGCCAGCGTGCTGGCGGACGTGGTGAAAAAAATCGCCGCCGCAAAAAGAGACAAAAAACGTGAACCGCTGGTGGTGATCGAAACCAGCACGTTGACACTCGCCGACAAGGAACACGCGCAACTGGCGCTTGCATTCGCGGGCGCACAAACGCTGGATTGCCCGATCAGCGGTACCGCGGTGCGCATGAAAGAAGGCGCGTGGACGATATTCGCCAGCGGTCCGCAGCCCGCGTTCAAGCGCGTCAAGCCGGTGCTCGATGTGTTTACCAAAAACGTGCAGTTTGTCGGCGCCTACGGCAACGGCGCCAAGATGAAATTCATCGCCAACCATCTGGTGGCGATTTACAACGTCGCCGTGGGCGAGAGCATGACCTTCGCGCGCAAGATGAAACTCGATCCGCAACAGGTGTGGGATTTGTTTTCGTCGAGTCCGGTGTTGGGCAACGGCATTTTCAAGCTGCGCGGCAAACTGATGGTGGCGCAAAAATACCTGCCCGCGACGATGAAAGTCGAGGTGTGGCAGAAGGACATGCAGGTGATCGGCGACATGGCTAAATCTTTAGACTGCCCGTTGCCGTTGTTCACCACCTGCGCGCCGCTCTACACCACGGCGATGGCGCAAGGCTTGTCGCAACACGATACGGCGTCGGTTTGTGAGGTGTTGGGGCGGATGGCGGGGTTAGTTTCCGTGAAACGCAAAATTTGAAGTTTCACCGCTAACGAGCCTGTGAAAACCAAGGAACCATCATGGATGGCAAAATTGGGCGGCACATGTTTGTACCTTGGCGTCTTTACTCTGGCGGAGCTTCTCCCACTTTGGCCCGTGACAACGAAGGCTTGGCTAGCAATATCAGGAATCTGCACATTGCTGGGCTATGGTATGTGGATGCATGAAGAGTTCTTCGGTATGCCCGACGAAGATCATCCGAGTTTCTGGAAACATATCCTGCCTTGGGCAGTGATTTTACTTCTGCTGTTCTTTGGTCAGGATCTGTGGTGGCCGGAATTCATGGAAAGGAATTTCATCCGGCTGTGGAATTGGTAATCTGTTTGTAGGGCGCAATCCTTATTGCGCCGCATGTTTCCTTGTCATGCCGAGTGCGTTGAATTTCAACCCCAAAGTCGCCGGGGGCAGCCCGGCGGCTGGTTACCTTTCTTGAACCGCCAAGAAAGGTAACCCAAAGAAGGCGGCCCCCGGTTCGCCGGCCCTTCGGGCTTCTGCTCCGCTACACGTGTGCCCTTGCCTGCGCTGCTCGCGAAAACTGGCGGCTGCGGAACTCGCCCTCGCGATACCCCCGCGAGGACTCAGACAGTCCTCGCCGACCCCTCCAGTTTCCGCTGCGCTGCTCGGCGGCTCGCAGGGGGATTTTCTCGTCACACCTGCGCGAGTGCTGGCTTTGTCGTTCTTGCTTGCGCCACCCCGAAACCGTAGGGCGGAAAAGCGCAGCGCCTTCCGCCGTTTGATGTGTCCAATTTTGGGAGCAGCATCCGGGCTACAATTTGCGCCTATTCGCATCGCCCAAGGAAAAACATGAACGGTCATTGGAAGGTATTGTTTGTGGCAAACGCACTGATCCTCGGCGCACCGCAGGCTTACGCACAAACCTACCCCCAACGCCCGATTCGCCTGGTGGTGCCGTTTTTCCCCGGCGGTTCGCCGGACTTGCAAGGCCGGCTGCTCGCGGAAAAACTGCGCGGGCGACTCAATCAATCGGTGGTGGTCGATAACCGTCCTGGCGCAAACGGCACCATCGGTATGGGCATCGTCGCGCGTGCGCCCGCCGACGGCCACACGCTGATTATTTCGCCGGTGGGGCCGTGGGTGGTGAATGCGTATCTTTACAAGCTGAACTACGATTTGTTGAATGATCTCGCGCCGGTGATACAGGTGTCGTCAATACCGGCGATCCTCGCCGTGCATCCGGCGGTGCCGGCGCAATCGGTCAAGGAGTTGATCGCGCTGGCGCGGCAGAAACCCGGCGAACTCAATTACACCTCTACCGGCATCGGCGGCTTTGGCCATCTGTCGGCGGCGCTGTTTTGCGTGATGACGGGTGTGAACATGACGCACGTGCCGCACAA
>CAMDDY010000322.1 GCA_945893125.1 Bordetella parapertussis | reverse complement strand
AGCGATCCGCGATATCCGGCATACGCAACACGCGCGTGATGTCGGCGTTGAGTCTGACGATGATGTCTTTTGCCAAGGCCATGGGCGCCATCATGCCGTACCAGCCGCTGGCGCTGAAACCAGGTAATCCCGCTTCGGCGACGGTGGGCAGGTCGGGCAAAAGTTTTGAGCGCGTCGAGCCGGTGGCCGCAATGGGGCGCAGCCGTCCCGTCTTGACTTGGGGCAGCACGATCAGTGTATTCTCGAAATTCAAATCGACTTCGCCGGACATCAGCGCGGTTTGCGCCGGCGCGCTGCCCTTGTAAGGCACGTGTACGATCTTGATGTCAGCCAGCATATTCATCAGTTCGCCGGCAAGATGCGGGCCGGTGCCCGCGCCGGATGAGCCGTAATTCAGTTTGCCCGGACGCGCCTTCGCGAGCGCGATCAATTCCTTGATCGATTTCGCGGGTACGGAAGGATGCAGCGTGACGATATACGACACATTCACCAGTTGCGTAATCGGTGCCAGATCGCGCAGCGTGTTGTAGCCGAGCTTGGGATTGAGCGTCGGCGACACCGCGATGCCGCCGATGGTGCCCGCCAACAGGGTGTAGCCGTCGGGCGTTGATTTCGCTACCAGTTCCGTGCCGGTGGCGCCGCCCGCGCCGCCGCGATTGTCGATGATGATTTGATGACCCAGCGCCTCGGACAGCTTCGGCCCGATGATGCGCGTGACCGTATCCGTGGGGCCGCCGGGCGGGAAAGGCACGATGATACGCACGGGTTTCACCGGGTAAACGCCTTGCGCGTGCGCCAGCGCAGTTGCTAGCGGCAGAAATAAAGTAAGGGTATGGCGGCGTTTCATCGTGGCGATTCAGCAATCCTTCGGCGGCAATCGTTGAACGCCGGGATGACTGCGTTGATCGCGCGCGGCGAGCACATAAAAAGCGAAGTAACCGCCGAGTATCAGTGTCATCAACAGCCAGCCCCAGTGGGCCGCGAGCCATTGCCAAAGGGTTGTCATGGGCTCGCGCCGTGCCGCTACGTGATTTCCGCGCGGCCGTTGTTCAGCACGGTTGCGTTTCGCGTGGGCACCGAGGAACGGAAGGTGACGATCTTGCCGTCGATCCACATCTCGGTGCGGATGGTTTCGCCCGGATACACCGGTGACGAAAAGCGGCCTTTCATGCTTTTGAATTTTGTTGCATCGTAACCGCAGCAAGTTTTGAGCAGCGCGTGACCCGCCACGCTGAACGTCGCGCGCCCGTGCAAAATCGGTTGCTTGTAGCCGGCTTTGGCGGCATACGCGGGCTCCGCGTGCAGCGGATTGTAGTCGCCGGACAAACGATAGATCAGCGCGGCTTGCGGCAGCGTAACGAGATCGCACACCTGATCGGGCGCGCGATCGGGAATCGCCTGCACCGGCTTCTGCGGACCTGGCGTAGTACTGGGCCCGCCAAAGCCGCCGTCCTTGCGGCAAAACGTGGTGGAGGTCAGTGTGCAAATCAAATCGCCGCTGGTTTTGTCGCGCACGTCGCATTCAGTCAGCACCAGCGCACCTTTGTCAGCACCTTTATCGAGCACCGCGAGGATGCGCGATTTTCCGGTGATCGATCCTTCCACCGGCAGCGGCTTGTGTATCACAAAGCCTTGTTCGCCATGCACCACGTGGCTGCGCGTGATGCCGGTGTCGGCGGCAGCGTGCCACGGGCCGGGATAGCCGAGAATGATCGCCATCGTCGGCAGCGCCTTGAGATTTTTTTCATACACATACTGCAACTGCTGCTCATCCATTGGATCGGCGCCGAGACCCACGCCGAGTGCATAGAGCATGGTGTCGCGTTGGGTGAAGGTTTGCTCGACCAGCGGAATTTCGTGTTTGATCAGTTTGTCGTATTGAATGGTCATGGGGAGTCCTTCAGAAAATCCCCTCCCCCGCTTGAGGGGGAGGGTTAGGGTGGGGGCGATGAGCGTGCGATGAACGATGCGTATTCACGCAGTTATACTATCATGGCAATATCAACATTCTACAAGGAGAAAGCCATGATAAAAACAGGCGACAAACTCCCCGGCGGAAAGCTGTGGGAACTTGCGGGCGAGTGGGAAAACACCTGCTCGCTGGGCGCGAACGACATCGACATTGAACAGGCGACCGCCGGCAAACGCATCGTGCTATTCGGCGTGCCGGCGGCGTTCACCAAAACCTGAACGTCGCGTCACCTGCCCGGTTTCGTGCAGGCCATCGACCAGTTCAAGGCCAAAGGCATCAACGAAGTATGGTGCGTATCCGTCAACGACGCGCCCACCATGTCCGCTTGGGGCCGTGAATGCAAAGCAGACGGCAAGGTGCGCATGATGGCCGACGGCAGCGCGCTGCTGACCAAAGCCATGGGCGTCGAACAAGACCTCACCGCGCGCGGCATGGGCATACGCGGACAACGCTACGCGATGGTGATTGAGAATGGCGTGGTGAAACAGTTTCACCTCGAAAAGCCGGGGCAGTTTGAAGTGAGCTCGGCGGAGTATGTGTTGGGGCAGTTGTAGATTTTGTAGCCCGGATGAAACGAAGTGTAATCCGGGGAATGCTGTCCCGGGATACGCTGCGCTCCTTCCGGGCTAGGGCTGCTTATGACATTTAATCATACGGTGTTACTGCATATAGCCGCAATCGTCATTGGAGGTTGTATCGGTGGTTTGCTCGGTCAACCCGACGATCGCACTGCGTTTGGAGTCTTAGTTGGTGCATTCGTCGTGGAAACAATATTCATCATTGCGTTGGCGATTTGGGGTACACGCGAGTAAAGCCCGAAGGGCGCAATCCCTATTGCGCCGCATGTGATTTTGAAGCCCGCTGATATCCCTCCATCATTCGGTCTAGCCTTTTCGCGGACGTTGCTGTCGAGGTAGTATTCATTTTTTCACCCAGGAGCAAAAATGCCCAAGATGACAGGCTCGCGCCTATTCGCCGAGATGATGCGCGATTACGAGGTATCGCATATTTTCTTCGTGCCGGCGTTCATGCTCAAATCGTTTGCCGAGATGGAAGACATGCCGATTGCGCGGGTGATGGTTCACGGCGAAAAGGCGGCGGCTTACATGGCCGATGGGTATGCGCGGTCCAGCGGCAAGCCGGGCGTGTGCATGGCGCAGATGATCGGTGCGTCTAATCTTGCGGCGGGCATCCGTGATGCGCACATGGCCGGTTCGCCGGTGATTGCGATTACCGGCGGGCCTGCGCCGGCGTCGCGCTACCGCCATGCGTATCAGGAAGTGGATGACATCACGCAGTTTGATGCGGTGACCAAATTTAACGCGCAGGTGGATGCGGTGACGCGTTTGCCCGATCTCACGCGGCAGGCATTCCGCGTGGCGACTTCCGGTGCGCCGGGGCCGGTGCATCTGCGCATCCAGGGGCATCTGGGGCAACTTACCGAGGCCGAGGCCGAACTTGATCCGATGATCGAGGCCAAATACAAGCGCGTGCCGCCGTTTCGTTCCGAGCCGGATTTGCAGCATATCCATGACGCGCTGGCGTTACTGGCTGCGGCGCAGCGACCGGTGATTGTGGCCGGTGGCGGGGTGATGACTTCCGGCGCGCAAGCCGAGTTGATCGCGCTGGCGGAAAAACTCAACATCCCTGTGGCGACCTCGCTCAATGCCAAGGCGGTGATGGCTGACCATCATCCGCTGAACGTGGGAATTCCCGGTGCGTATTCGCGCGATTGTGCCAACCGTACGCTGGCGGAATGTGATCTGGCATTCTTCGTCGGCAGTCACACCGGCGGGCAGGTCACCAACAACTGGATGTTCCCGTCGATGGACACGAAGGTGATTCAACTCGATATCAATCCGGATGAGCTCGGTCGCAACTACCCGAACGCGGTGTCGATATTGGGCGATGCGAAACTGGGTTTGAAACGCATGGTTGAACTGGCCAAACCCAAAGCGGCGAATGAGTGGACCAAACGCGCACAGCAGCACGTCGCCGAATGGCGGCGCGAAAATTCCGAGATGCGCAACGCCGACGTCGCGCCGATACGCCCGGAGCGCATCTGCAAGGAAATCTCCGACGCGCTGCCGCCGGACGGCATCGTCGTTTCCGACACGGGGCACGCGGGCCTCTGGACCGCGCGTTTTATTGAATTGAAGCACCCCACGCAGCGTTACTATCGCACGGCGGGGTCGCTCGGCTGGGGCTTTCCGGCGGCGCTGGGCGTAAAATGCGCCAACCCGGACAAGCCGGTGGTGTGTTTCACCGGCGACGGCGGTTTTTATTATCATATCGGCGAACTCGAAACTGCGCGCCGCCATAATATCAACGCGGTGATCGTGGTCAACAATAACAGCGCCCTGAATCAGGAAATTCGCTTGAACGACATCGCTTACGGCGGCAAGCAGCGCGGACGCGCCGAGGAAATGTGGCGCTTTCCCGAAGTGAATTTCGCCAAGGTGGCGGAGTCCTTCGGCTGCGTGGGTATTCGTGTTGAAAAGCCCGGTGATCTGGCGGATGCGCTAAAGCGCGCCATCGCCATGAACAAGCCGGTGGTGGTGGACGTGGCCACCGATATGTACGCGATAGCGCCGCATCCGTGGACAGCAACGGGGCGCGATTTTCATTCGTATCAAAAGGCGGGGGCGTGATATGGCGGGTTTTGCGCTAGGCGAAGACCGGGCTTACTGGATCAGTTGGTTCGATCTGGCCGAAGAAAGCCGATTTGATTTTTCGACCTGGGCGTACGAATCGTATGTGCCCAAGGTGCTCGCGCGCGACGGGTTATTGTGGGGCGCGCTGTATGCCTCGCAGGCGGCGGACAGTTTCACTCCGTTGGGCGGCGGCGGGCGCATCAGCCACAAGAAAAATCCCAAGGGCGTGCCTGTGGGCGACCGTTACATCATGATGTTCGGCGCGATGGATGCCTACGCGCTGGCGGAGCCGACGCCGGACGAGTTTCATGTGCAGTTCAATAAGGCCGATACCAAGATGCTGGCGCTGCGCCAGAACGAGCGACGCAACATCATGCTCGAAGAAGCGCGCATCGAAGGGCCGGGCATCGTGGAAAACCTGCCGGAGATGGCGCCCGCACCGGCGATACAGCTCGGCAGTTTTAACTCAGGCAACTGGGCAGATGAAGAAGAAATGGCGGCGTGGTACGCGCGTTGGCGCTTACCGTCGCTGGTCAATTTGCCGGGCTGCGTGCGCGTGCGCAAGTTGATCTCGATCGCGGGCTGGGCCAAGCATGCGTGTTTTTATGAATTTACTTCGCTGGCGGCGCGCGAAGAACATTTTGTGCATTACGAAAAACCCAACCCGAAAATGGTCAAGTGGTCCACCGATGTGGTGCGCGACACGGTGCATGCGCCGGGTTCGGCGAATATTGCGAGTAGGGTATTTTATATTTTAAAAACAAACACGTAGCGTAATATTGCTTACAGAGAACCGCATGGCGCAGCCGGAACAACAAGCAGGTTTTGAAATCGTCAGGGTCGCGGGCATTACATGGGAAGACCGCCGCAACGTCGATAACTGGCCGAGCCGCGCGGGCATGTATTGCGACGACAAGCCGAATCAGTTGTGCATACGGCTGATCGATTATCCGCAAGGCTCGACCGAGCCGCGCCATGTGCATGGCGGCATGCATGCGACCACGGTGTTAAAGCATCACACCGTTGTTGACGGCGTGACGCTGCGTCCGCTGGATGTGGTGCTGGGGCCGAGCAACGAACCGCACGGGCCGCTGCATTATCCGGATAGCTGCCAGTTGCTCTCCGCGTTTCAGGGC
The DNA here is from genome assembly GCA_945893125.1 of Bordetella parapertussis. GTDB lineage: Bacteria > Pseudomonadota > Gammaproteobacteria > Burkholderiales > SG8-41 > UBA5216. The sequence goes on along the minus strand of CAMDDY010000322.1, from coordinate 198 downwards.
AGCTATTTTCACAGCGAGGTTGAAAAACTGTCGGGTGAAAAACAGTATCGCTCGCGAGTTCAAATTCGAAGTGCAACTCTGATTAATAGGTTGGGTGGGCGAGGTGCGATAGCATCCGAGCCCCTCGACCACCAAGTTAAAGTTGCCAAGAATGAACTACACACACCTCACCCAAGACGAACGGTATCAGATTGCGAT
>CAMDDY010000321.1 GCA_945893125.1 Bordetella parapertussis | reverse complement strand
GTGCGCGCCGGATTGATCAACTGGCTGGTCATTTTGCTCGCCATCGTTTGGTTTGCACCCAACACACAACAGATCATGCGCCATGCGCAACCGGCATTAGGCATTCCCGCGGATGGCGATGCAGCGCGCTGGTTGCAGTGGCGGCCCGCGGCATGGCTCGCGTTTCCGTTTGCGGCGCTCGCGGTATTGATCGTTGTGAACCTGCATAAAAAATCTGAATTTCTTTACTTCCAGTTCTGATTCCGTGCACAGCGCAAAACGCTACCTATATGTTTTATTGGATTATTTTTCGTCGTGGTGGCGGGTATCCTCATGCTCAATCTGGCGTCGGGCGAGCGCGGGCTGGGTAGTGCCGAGGCGGTACGTGAGGCCAGCCGCTGGCAGCAGGCGACGCGCGGGGTGACGTACTCGCCGCCGGTTACGCAAACGCGTGCGTTCAAGGCGCATCGCCTCGCCGACCGCGCCGGTGAAATCAACACCATCGTCCTTGGCGCCTCATCGTTGATGGGTGTCACGGAGGCGATGTTTCCCGCGCCGATGCGTGCGTATAACTTCACGCTCACCGCCAATCCGACCTCAGTGATCGCCGGCGAAGCCGAGTTCATCGAACGTCATCACGCGAACCGCATACGCACGGTGTTGATCGGGCTCGATTGGGCTATCGGCATGATTTATCACGCCGGGGACGTGCAAACACTGGACATGACGCCTGCCGCGACACTGGTGGGTTTTGGTGCCGGCGCGGTGCCGCTGCATCGCAAGCTGGCCGATGCGTTGTCGTCGCCCAAGGTGATAGGTTGTATCACGCGCGAACTGCGGCATCATTTCCGCGTGGTGCAGAATCGGCCCGGCAATCAGGTGGGGAAAATACGTGACGAACAAACAGTAGTGTACAAAACGATATTCCTTGACCTTGCCCCTGTAGGTATCGACGAGAAACGCAATTTGCGTGAAGGTAAAAAAAGAAATTCCCAAAGGCAGGATGATGTCTGCTTGCGGTGGTGTAAACCCCATCACCGAAGCGGCATTCGCGAGGAAAAAATTGCTGTATTTGTAATAGCCCAGCAACAGCAGATTGGCGGCAACGGCAAGGATCGTCAGCCATTTCCCATGCTGGCTGCGCGCGTCCGTCATTGCACGCGCAATGTGCATGCCCGCCAGATAGTTAAAACCGATGGAAAGCATCAACAGCACGACATAAGCCGGGTTCCACCAGCCGTAAAAAAACAACGATGCCGCCGCCAGCCAGCCGGCCGCGAGGACGTGACTGGTTCGCGCCAACGCGAAGAACAGCAGCAGCGTCAGCGGTAAAAACAAAAAGATAAACGCGTAGGAATTAAACAGCATGGCCGATGCACGGTTGCATCAATAACTTCGTCGTGGGGTGAGGCATGGAGCGGATTTTATCATTCACCTCCCGATCGAATCGGACTGGCCGTTGGAAATCACACGGCGGGCCGATAAAGGCCGGGCGCGACGCGCTGCAGCTTCCTGTCATCCCAATAGCGGCGCAGAATACGCGCGTGGCACTCGGGCCATGCGTGATTTTCATCGAGGAATTCCGCCGCGGTGCAGCCAAAATGCTCCGAGGCCGCGGCATCAATGACCGTCACACCCTGTTCGCGTGCCCACGAATCCAGCACGGTTTTGGTTCGCGCGAGGCATCGATTCGAAGCGGTCATTTTGAGCATTTCATATTCCATACCCGGCAGCAGCGGCGGCAACATAAATGTAACCTCGCCGCCATGGGCGATAAAGCGCCGCGCAAACGCGCCCAGGCGGCGCAGAACTTCGGCATTCGGTTCGCCGCCGGTTTCACACAAATACCGGGAAAACTTGGAGCTCGGCGCCGCAGCGGCACGCGCCAGCATTTGTGCATGCGCGCCGCTCAGATGACGCTCGCCGGCAAAGGTCCAACTGCCATCGTGCCGGAATCCCAGACATATGCCTCGGCCGATGACGTCAAAGTCGCGCGCCGGCGTGCCATCCGCACAACGGTATTCGGCGCCCGGCAAATCAAAAAACGTCTGCCGGAAGCTTGCCGCCGGATCGCTGGATCTCATCACCGCACGCAGTGCATTGCCAAGATTGATCGCCTGCGCATGGAAAACATGGCGGTCGGGCTGACGATCTTCTTTATCGGATTATTCAAAAAAGTCATTCTGGCCGACGGCATCGCGCAGTACGTGGGCCCGCTGTACGGTTTGCCGGGGGCGGGTGTGGCGCCGACGTTCGTCGAGGCGTGGTGCGGCGTGCTTGCCTACTCGCTGCAACTGTATTTTGACTTTTCGGGGTATTCCGACATGGCGATAGGGCTGTCGCGTCTGTTCGGTGTGCGGTTGCCGCTGAATTTTCATTCACCGTACAAGGCGGCCAATATCGCGGAACTGTGGAATCGCTGGCACATGACGCTGTCGCGGTTTTTGCGGGATTACGTGTTCATTCCGCTGGGCGGACAGCGCAAGAGCGCGTGGCGGCGCTGTTCGAGCGTGATGATTACGATGTTTTTGTGCGGCCTATGGCATGGGGCCGGATGGACCTACGTCGTGTTCGGCATTCTTCATGGCGTGTTCCTCTGTGTGAATCAGTGGTGGCGGATGCTGCGCAAACGGTTGGGGCAGGATCGCAAACATCCGACACGACTGGGCACGATGGCAGCGGTGCTGCTGACGTTCGTGGCGTGGCTGGTGGGACTCGCATTTTTCCGCGCGGATACGGTGCCCCATGCGTTGCAGATAGTTTCCGGCATGTGTGGTTTGAACGGATTCGCCCTGCCCGATCAATGGCTGGCGAAGTGGGGCGTACTGGGTCAATGGGTGGCATCGGGTGGCGTGGCGTTCAGCGATTCGCGCGGCCTGGTGACCGGCGGATTGATTAACTGGATTGTCATTCTGCTGTCGATTGCGTGGTTCGCGCCCAACACGCAACAGATCATGGCGCGCTTTAATCCGGCGCTGCTGATACCGCGTGACATGGCGGCTGCACGCATACTGGCGTGGCGCCCGACGGTGGCGTTCGGGTTGGTAGTGGCGGCGCTGGCGTTCGTGTCCATCGTGAATCTGCATCGTCAGTCCGAATTTCTGTATTTTCAATTCTGATGGCGACCGAACCCCAAACGCTGGAGGTGAATGCAACGCCGATGCGGCGTTACGTACTCGCTCTGCTGGCGCCATTGCTATTGGCATTGGCGCTGGTGCTGGCGCTCAATCTGCTGTTGGGTGACCGCAGTCTCGGCAACGAACAGGCTACCCGCGCCGCATCGTCGTGGCAGCAGGCGACGCAAGGCGTTACGTATGCGCCACCCATAGGCAACACACGTCCATTCAAAGTGCTGCGGTTGGCGGATCGCCTGCCGGAGATCAATGCGGCGGTGCTGGGTTCATCGGCGTTGATGGGCATAACACAGAGCATGTTTCCGCCGGAGCTGCGCATTTACAACCTGACGGTAACAGGCAATTTCACTGCGGCGATAGCCGGCGAGGCACAACACATCGAGCGGCATTTTCCGGATCGCGTGCGCTGGATACTGGCCGGGCTGGATTGGTCGGTCGGCATGATTTATCTCGACGGCGCCGCACCGGAAGTTGATCTGTCGCCCGGCTCGGTGGCGCGTTCGTATAACGGCAATGCCATACCGCTGCACAAGCGGATAGAGGATGCATTGTCGTGGCCGCGCGTTGCTACGCTGGGTAGCCTACTGGCGGTTGCCCTCAGGAGTAAGGAACCATTACAGCACTTGCATCATGATTTCTTTGACGTGGGCGGCGCGCAATACCACTGCGCGGATGGGTCGCTTGCGCGCGATTTCGACGTGATCCACCGCGGCCTGTGCCGCGGCTACCGTTATGACGGCAGTTGGACGTTTGCCAATGACCGGCGGCTGACACCCGCGCTGGCGGCAACGCTGGCGATAGCGGCGGCGGCGCCCAGCTCAAAATACACCAAGCACTTGTGCGCGAAACAAGGCGCGCCCAATCGGGAAATTCTGCAACGTCTGGGAGAGACGGCCCAACGGTTTGCCGCACGCGGCGGTCGCATGGTGTTTTTGCTGCCGCCGCTGGCGCCGGGCCTCGAGCAGGCGTTGCGAAACGTGCCGCGATGGAACGCTTGTCTTGCGCGCACCAAATCCGACCTGGATGCCTGGGCGCGGCAGTATCAGGTGACGGTCATCGACGCGGGCGCTTCCGAGCGCTATGGTTGCCGTCCGATGGAATTCTCCGACGAACATCATGCCTATCCGGAGTGCAACGCACGCATGCTGCGGCGGTTTTTCATTGATGTTGAAGCGGGCCGCGTAGGTGCGGGGCTGTATCGTCCGGAGGGTGCATGACATCCACGGTAGTGCCTCCAACCGCAAGGCAGTGGTGGCTGTTGTACGCCGCGGCGGTGGCGAGCTTTATCCCGACCTTCGGCTATTACCTGGTGGGCGAGGAAGGCATCCTCATCAATTCATCTCTGGAAATGTGGCAGCGCGGCGACTGGTTGCGGTTGTGGTTTTACGGCGGCGATGCGCGCCACGGTGTGTTTGCCAACTGGTTGATAATTCCACTTGCCGGCGTATTGGGCTGGGAATACGCGCCGGGTGTCACGCGCGTGATCATGGCGGGCGCGACGGCGATCAGCGGGTTGATGGTTGCGGGACTCGCCTACCGGCTCTATCAGGACAAGGTGCTGGCGGTCATTTCCGCCGTACTGTGCGTGACGTTTGCCGATGTGCTGCTGTATCGTGGTTGGCTGGGTTATCGCGATCCCTTGCTGGGCATGCTGGTGTTTGGCGCCATCGCATCGTTGTGGATGGCGGTACACAGCGGGTGTGTTGGGTGGCTCATTGGCACGCTGGTGTTTTCAACGTGCGCGTTTTTGACCAAGGGCATCATCGCGTATGTGTTTGTGGGCGCGGCGGTGCTGGTGTTTTTGTGCCAGCGCGACGCACGGCAATTTTTGCTCAAGCCGCTGCCGCTGGTGCTGGCCGTGCTGACCTTGTGTCTGCCTTACCTGTGGTTTCACTGGATGATAGGCGATCAGACGCAAGGCGGCCGCATGGCGAGCGAGATAGGCGACAAGCTCGCGCCGTTGGGCGCGGGCGCGTATCTGTGGAAGCTCGCGGCGTACCCGTTTGAAACCCTGGTGCGCACCGCGCCGGTGTCGATGCTGGTGCTGTGGTGGCTAGGGTGGGCGTGGTATCGCAAGACGGCCTGCGCGTGGTTGACGGATCGCGGTGTAATGACGGCGCTGGCGATTGCGGGCGTTGCTTTTCTGCCGTTCTGGCTCGCGCCGCAAAGTCATTTTCGTTATGTGTTGCCGCTGCTGCCGCTGCTGGCGTTGGTGTTCGCCGTGTGTGCGGCGCGGCAAAGCGAACAAAGCCGCCGAGTGTTATGGCGATGGCTATGGCTGGCGGTGGGGTTGAAATGCATTATTGCAACGGCGCTTTTCCCCTACTATCAGCATCGCGTGCGTGGCGAAAATTACGCGCTAGCCGCACGGCAGGTACTGCAACGCACGGCGGGATTCCCCTTGTATACGCACGATGTAAGTGCGGCTGGGCTATCCGTTACCGCGTATATGAATATTCAGCGATTGCCGAAACCGGTGCTGACCTTTGCGCCGGCGCAATGGGACAACGCATATGTGGTGTCGAATATCGCAGACGATAAACTGGGAAAGGTCGTCGCGCGCTATCCCCTCGCCTCCAATGTGCTATATCTGCATTGCCGGGGCACGGCCTGCGATGCGCCGGTGCCGCGATGATTTTTTCCAACAGAGAGTGCCATGCCCGCCGATAACAAACGCTTCAGCCACGTCGATAACTTTACCGGCTCGCGAGTTCAAATTCGAAGTGCAACTCTGATTAATAGGTTGGGTGGGCGAGGTGCGATAGCATCCGAGCCCCTCGACCACCAAGTTAAAGTTGCCAAGAATGAACTACACACACCTCACCCAAGACGAACGGTATCAGATTGCGA
>CAMDDY010000320.1 GCA_945893125.1 Bordetella parapertussis | reverse complement strand
CCAGTACTTTTCCACCCACGCGCTGCGTGGGCGAATCCGCGCTCAGCAGTTCGGGATGTTGCGCTTCCAGCGCCTGCAATTCGCGAAACAGACGGTCATACCCGGCATCCGGAACTTCCGGCGCGTCCAGCACGTAATAGCGGTGATTGTGATACTCGAGTTGCTCGCGCAACGACTGCGCGCGCGCAACGGCGTCCAACGGCGCGGCCATCAGGAAAACAGGCGCAGGGCGCGCACACTTCCTGGCGCGATGCCGCGCTCGTTCATCGCAAAATGGATGTCTTTCAATTGCTGGCGGATATGATCCATGCTTGCGGCGGTTAAGGTCGTGCGGTTGTCATCAACCAGCCGGCCCTTGAGCGTGACCGACAGGCTTTTGCCGAGTTCAAACATGCGTTGCAATGCCTGGTCTGCCGCCGCTACGCGCGGCACATCCAGCAGCAACGTCAAACCGCGCGTCGTCATGCCGTTGATGGCTTCCGGCAAAAATGGGGCCACCTCCTGATTGCTCAAGGCCAGCAATGCCTGGCCCTGCTCGTCTTCCAGATGAAACACCCCATCCGGCTCCAGCGCAAACCCCTCGCCTTCCACCAGCGCGCGCACCCGCGCACCGGGGAATGTTTCTCCCTCCGCGGCAATGACATTGACGCCGATCGCCACATCCACGTCGGCGCAAAACGAATCCAGTTCGTGCGCCGCGCGCAACACACTGCTGGTGTCGGGGCACTGCGCGGTAGCCGAGGTGCGCGCCGCCGCCGCGTTGATGGCATCGCAAAATGCTCCCAGTTGCACCGGACTGATGGCGCCGCCGCGATTCGCCATTTGCAGCGCGAGACGCAATTCAGAGTACTGCGCGGTCACTGCGCGATTGATTTCTTCCCATTTGCCGTTGGCCGTATTAAAACCAGCGGCACGCCAGGTCCGCCCGCACGCCGCCACGCCGGACAGCAACTCGGATACCTGCGCGGCCGCCAAAGGCGTTTCGCTGGTCAGCGTGGCCACGCAATCAATGCGCTCATCAATACCGGCCATCGCCAATGGCGGCTCCGGAACCCCTTTTGCCGAGGCCGCCGATGGCGACGATTGCGGCTGTTTTGAAGGCCCGGTTTCATGGTCCGCCGCCAGTTGCGGTTCAGTTCTCGCGGCACCGCCGGCTCGCCCCGCCGTGCCATCCTCCAACAGCACGTCATCGTGCGTTTCACTAAACGCCTCGCCCAGCCTGCGGCGTAACTGGCGTTCCTGATACCAGTTGTATATCAGCACGCCGCCGATGACGACGATACCGATGCCCAGCAGGCTGATTTGGAGATCGCTCATGCGTGCGGCTTCATCGCAAACACTACGCAGCCTCGGACAATTTCAGCGCCTGTTCCATATCCACCGCCACCACGCGCGAGACGCCGGCCTCCTGCATGGTGATGCCGATCAGCTGGTTGGCAATCTCCATGGTGATTTTGTTGTGGCTGATGAAGAGGAATTGCGAACCGGCGGACATTTTTTTCACCAACTCGCAGAAACGCTCGGTGTTATGGTCGTCGAGCGGTGCATCCACCTCGTCCAGCAGACAGAACGGCGCGGGATTCAATTGGAAAATCGCGAACACCAACGACAACGCCGTCAGCGCTTTTTCGCCGCCGGAGAGCAATTGGATGGTGCAGTTTTTCTTGCCGGGCGGCTGCGCCATCACATGCACGCCGCAATCGAGAATTTCCTCGCCGGTGAGCGTGAGTTTCGCTTGTCCGCCGCCGAACAGCGCGGGAAACATCTCGCTGAAGTGCCGGTTGACTTCATCGAACGTGGTTTGCAGACGGTCACGTGTTTCACGGTCGATACGCTTGATCGCATCTTCGAGCGTGGTCATGGCTTCGGTCAAATCGCGCGACTGTGCATCGAGATAATCGCGGCGCTCCTGCGCCACTTTTAATTCTTCGAGCGCCGCCAGGTTCACCGCGCCAAGGGCTCGCGTTTCTTCGTTGAGGCGATTGATTTCCGATTGCAGCGCATTGGAGCGCGTGCCTTTTTCCAGCAACGCCGCGAGTTCCGCTTCGTTGGCGCCGGCTTCGGTAAGCTGCTGCGCGTATTGCTCTTCGGTCAGACGCGCTTCCTGCTCTTTCAGCCGCACTTCAGCGATACGGTTGCGCAACGGCTCCAGCTTTTGCTCCACCGTCAGACGCTCCTGCTCCACGCCGCGCAACTGCGTTTCCATGCCTTCCAGCGCGTCGCGCGCCACCGCCAGCGCCTGTTCGCGCGTGACGCGGGTTTCCAGCATGGCCTGCAATTGTTCCTGCCACGGCGCTTCGTCAAAACCGCCGAGATCCTGTTCGGCTTCGCCGATGCTCGACTCCACCGCCGAAATCGATACGGTCAGCCGTTGGATGGAATTGTCTATCTCATTGATTTTATTAACTATTGTTTTCTGGCCGTAGAGGGCTTCTTGATGCGCCCGGCGCGCGCGTTCGAGCGCCTGACGTTGCGCATTGAGCGCGGATTCCGCGCCGCGATACTCCTGCACCGAACGTTCGACTTGCGAGGCCAACCCGGCGCCTTCGGATTGCAACTGCTGCAACGCCGCTTCGGCTTGAGTGCGTTGCGCCGTTTCCACCAGCGCCAGCGCGACAATTTCCGCGATTTCCGCAGCAATCTGTGCGCCGCGTTGCGTCGCGCGTTGCGACTGCTCGGACAAGCGCACCGCATCCACCTGCGCACCGTGCAATTGCTGCTGCAATGAGCCGGACACATCGCGCAGTTCGGCGGCCTCGGCGCGGCAACGCTCAATCGCCTGATCCGCTTGCGCCACTGCGGATTTAAGCCGATCCAGCACGTCGCGCTCGCGCAGCAGATCGCTTTCGAGCTTTTCGATTTCGCGCTGCCGCGACAGCACCCCGTGCAGTTCGCTGTCGGGCGCATGAAAACTCACGCTGTGGCGCGTGAATACATAGCCGTTGGACGACACCAGCGCGCAACCCGGCGGCAGATCGCCTCGCCGCGCCATGCCGGTGGCGGTGTCGGACACCGTGTACACGCCGTGGAGCCATTCGTTCACCACCGCTTGCAAGCGCGCGTCGCGGCAGGTCACGTAGCGCGTCAGCGGCTCCAGGCTACCCATCGCTGACGACACCGGCGACGCGGCGCCGTCCTGCAAATCAACCATGGTCACTTTGCCCGGCGGCGAAGCCGATAGCCAATCCGCATTGCTGTCGATACGATCCAGCGTAATGCCGTTCAAGCGCTCGCGCAGCACGGCTTCCAGCGCGTCTTCCCAACCGGCGGCGATTTCAACGCCTTGCCACAGGCGCGGCGCCTTATCGAGATTGCGGCTGGCCTGCCAGCCTTCCATGTCAGCACCGCGAGCCAGCTTGGCCTGCAACTGCGACAGCACGTGGATGCGCGCTTCAATCGCCGCCAGTTTTTGCGTGGCGGCATCGAGTTCGGATTGACGCTCGCGTGCTGCCTGTTCCAGCCCCGGCAATTGTTGTTCGCGATCCTGCAATTGCACGCGGTGTTCGGACAGTTGCGCTTCAAACTGTTGCACGCGTTCGCTTAACTGTTCTAGCGCCGCCGCATCGGGCGCCGGCAAGGCATTGCGTTCTTCGGTGAGACGCGTCTGACGTTGGGTAAATTGCTCCAGCAAACGCGCCGCATGCCCGGTTTTGGTTTGTTCAACCTGCAGGCGTTGCTGGGTTTGCGCCAGCGCGCGTTGCAGTTCTTCACGCTGGTTGTAGCGCGCGCGATGCGCTTCTTCGGCCAGCGGCAGTTTTTGCGCTTGCGCGTTGACGTCGGCTTCGCCGGCGGCAGCACGTTCATCAGCCTGCCCGCGTTCGGCGCGCGCATCGTCCAGCCCGCGCTGGGCATCCAGCAATTGCGACTGGCTGCTGTCCAGTTGCGCACGCAGTGTCGCGATGTGATGTTCGATGCGGCTGCGGTTGTCACGCACATGGGTGATCTGCTGCTCCAGCCGTGCGACTTCCGCGTTGGCTTCGTAGAGCACGCCCTGGCAGGCGTGCAGCGCATCTCCCGACTTGTAGTGATCTGCACGCAGGGTTTCGAGGCGATTCTCGGCCTCGCGCAGCTTGGCGGTTTCCGCTTCCAGTTCAGTGCTGGCGCGCTCGATTTCTTTAGCATGACGGCCGCGTGCGGCGGCAGCCTCTTTGCGGCGCGTAAACCACAGCAGACCTTGCAGCGTGTTCAGCTCGGTTTGCAGTTCGTGGTATTTGCTGGCAACCTCGGCCTGGCCCTGCAAATGTTCCAGTTGCTTGGTGAGTTCCTGCCGGATGTCATCGACACGCAGCAGGTTCTCGCGCGTGTCGCGCAGACGCAATTCGGTTTCACGGCGGCGTTCGCGGTATTTGGAAACGCCCGCGGCTTCCTCGAGGAACACGCGCAAATCCTCGGGCTTGGCTTCGATCACACGCGAGATCATGCCTTGTTCGATGATGGCGTACGCGCGCGCGCCCAGACCAGTGCCCAGAAAAATATCGGTGACATCGCGCCGGCGCACCGGCAGATTATTGATGTAGTAAGTGGAGTCGCCATCGCGTTCGATAATGCGCTTGACGGAAATTTCGCCATACGCCGACCACTGCCCGGCCGCTTTGCCGAGGCTGTTATCGAATATCAGTTCGACGCTGGCGCGATTGACCGGCTTGCGGTCGCCCGATCCGTTGAACAACACATCCTGCATGGTCTCGCCACGCAGATGACGGGCCGATGTTTCACCCAGAACCCAGCGCACCGCATCGATGATGTTCGACTTGCCGCACCCGTTGGGTCCGACTATACCCACCAACTGACCGGGCACCGGTATCGGCGTCGGATCGACAAAAGACTTGAATCCCGCGAGATTGATATGAGTAAGGCGCAATTTGTTACTTTGACAAAGGTTATAATCGGAGTCGAAATTTCGCTCAACATTCTAACTGATTTACCTCTCGCCGATAATGCCAAGCAAGCCTTCCACTTCCCTGGAAACATTTCCCAATCCGGCGCCTCGGCGCGACTACCGGATTCATATGGAAGTGCCTGAATTTACCTGTCTTTGTCCCAAGACCGGTCAGCCTGATTTCGCCACTCTGGTGCTGGATTACGTGCCGGACCAGCGCTGCGTGGAACTTAAGAGTCTCAAGCTATACGTGTGGTCGTTTCGCGATAAGGGTGCGTTTCACGAAGCGGTGACAAATCAGATAGTCGATGATTTGGTCAAGGCACTCGCCCCCCGATTCTTGCGGCTCACCGCGCATTTTTACGTGCGCGGCGGCATTTTCACCACGGTGGTGGCCGAGCACAAAAAACGCGGATGGAAGATTTCATCGCTGCCGGCGTATGTTGAAGAGATTCATTCATCGAGCACGCGTTAATGCGGCCACATGGGTAATTTCGCTTTATAATCCTCACCTTGCATGTATGCCGCGATGGGCGGTAAACCCTACGCGGCGGCAGCCCGAAAGCCACCATTGAATCACGATCTGGACAAACTCCAAAGCTATCCGTTTCAGAAGCTGAGCACGCTGCTGGAAGGTGCAACGCCGAATGCCGCGCTCAAGCCCATCTCACTGTATATCGGCGAGCCCAAACACCCGACGCCTGAATTCATCAAGCAATCCCTGATCGATAACCTGGCGGGACTGGCGACCTACCCCGCCACCGCCGGCACTGATGCCCTGCGCACCGCCATCGCAAAGTGGGCCGCGCTGCGTTATCGCGTCACCCTCGATCCCGCGACGCAGGTGATACCGGTGACCGGCAGCCGTGAGGCGCTTTTTTCGTTCGCGCAGTCGGTGATCGACCGGCGCAAGCCCGATCCGGTGGTGATTTGTCCGAACCCGTTTTATCAGATTTATGAAGGTGCTGCGCTGCTCGGCGGCGCCACGCCGGTGTTTTTGAACAGCATGCCCGCCAATCGTTACGCCGCCAATCCCGGTGACATTCCCGATGCCGTGTGGAAGCGCACACAACTGATTTACACT
>CAMDDY010000319.1 GCA_945893125.1 Bordetella parapertussis | reverse complement strand
CGAGGCACGTGAACCCAGGGAGCCAAGAGAGCCCCGCGAGCCACGCGGCGAACGCAAATATCGCTACCCGCGCACGCCGTTCGTGCCACGTCCACGTGGCGGCTTCGAGGGAGAAGCCTCCACTGAAACCGAGAGCAGCTTCGATACAGCGTCCGCGCCCATGCCCGTAGTGCCGGCCCCGGTCCCTGCTCCTGTGGTCGCGCCTGTAGCGGTGGTGTATGCCGCGCCTGAAGTAACGCCCGTACCGGCCACGCCGGACGTGCCGGTGCCTGCGGCACCCGCGCCCGTGGTAAGCAGCGCACCCGAACCGGTAGTCGTGCAGCCAGCGGCGCCTGTGCCGCCTGTGTCTGCCCCCGCCGCACCTGCGCCGATGGCGATGGCGATGGCGATGGCGGCTCCAGCGCCTGCGCCCGCCGTTATAGCGACGCCGGCGCCGCTAAAGCTGGATTGGTCCAGCGGACTCACGCAGATCGAAACGGATCACGGCAAGGCGCATACGGCCATTACTACGATCGATGAAACACCGCGCGCACGACGCACGCGCCCGGCTTTGCCGACCGTTGTGGAAGAACCGCTGATGCAGGTAGAAACACAGCGCGGCTCGCCGCCGGCGTAGCCTGATTTACCGTTGCTGGCAAATCCGCCTGCGGCGCAGCAGTCCCTGCGCCGCAGGCTTCACGCCATCCAGCATGCGCACGATATATTTATTGATTAAAATAAATACTTACCAGTAAATACCCAACGTGACTTCGCCTACGGCACGAACGGCAGTTCGCGCTTGTGCCGGGTATTGTCATAGGTGCGCAAAATGGTTGCGTATGCCGCGTCATCCACTTTCTGTCCATGCAGAAAAGCGTCGATCTGCACATAGGTAACGCCGTGCGATTCTTCGTCCGGCTTGCCGGGACGCAACTCTTCGAGGTCGGCGGTCGGCACTTTCTCCACCAGATGCTCGGGCGCGCCCAGATGCCGCGCGATGGCGCGCACCTGCCCCTTGACCAAGCCGCTAAGCGGCGCGAGGTCACAGGCGCCGTCACCAAACTTGGTAAAGAAACCCATCACCGCTTCGGCCGCGTGGTCGGTGCCGATTACCAAACCATTATTGGCATTGGCAATGGTGTATTGCGCAACCATGCGGATGCGCGCCTTGGCATTGCCGAGCACAAAATCACGGCGCGCATCACTCAAGCCGCGCAGCCCATTCACATGTTCGGCCAACCCCGCCAGGGCGCCGGCAATATTGACCGTGTCTTCGGCGTCCGCACGGATGAACCGCAGCGACGCCGCCGCATCCTGCTCATCGTGCTGCACATTGTGCGGCAGACGCACCGCGATAAAGCGGTAATCCTTGTCACCGGTCGCGGCGCGCAACTCTTCCACCGACAATTGCGCCAGACGCCCCGCGGTCATTGAATCGACGCCGCCGCTGATACCCAACACCAGCACCTTGAGGCGCGCGTTGCCTAGACACTGTTTGATAAAAGCCTTGCGCCGGTCAATTTCAGCCGCCAGGGCGGCAGTGTCGGCGAAGGATGGCGTCACATTCAGCGCTGCGGCGATTTCACTTTGACGATTGATCAATTCGAACTCCTTGGATTCCAATAGGACGAACGCAACATTACGGCATTACCATGGCCCGTGAGTGCGTATTGTAAATAAGATACCCGCGCAGAACCACCCTGCCGCTACGCCGCCCGTATAAACAAGCGTTCCCGCAGCACCCGCAACTCATCGCGCAACTTGGCCGCCTTTTCAAATTCAAGGTTTTTCGCGGCATCGAGCATGGCTTTTTCGACTTGCTTGAGCTCGCGCGTCATTTCTTTTTCACCCATCGACTCATACCGCGCTTCATTTTGTGCGGCCTTCAATTCCAGGCGCGCTTCGTCGCGATCATAAACGCCGTCGATGATGTCTTTAATACGCTTGTTCACCCCCTTGGGCGTGATGCCGTTCGCCGTATTGAACTCAACCTGCTTGGCGCGGCGGCGGTCGGTTTCCCCGATCGCGCGTTTCATGGATTCCGTCATTCTGTCCGCATACAATATGGCCGTGCCGTTGATATGCCGCGCGGCACGACCGATGGTTTGAATCAGCGAACGCTCCGAACGCAGGAACCCCTCTTTGTCCGCGTCGAGTATCGCCACCAGCGACACTTCGGGAATATCCAGTCCTTCGCGCAGCAGGTTGATGCCGATCAGCACGTCGAATTCACCCAGCCGCAGATCGCGAATGATTTCCACGCGCTCCACGGTGTCGATATCCGAGTGCAAGTAGCGCACCTTGACGCGGTGCTCGGCAAAATATTCGGTAAGGTCTTCCGCCATGCGCTTGGTGAGCGTGGTCACCAGCACGCGCTCGCCTATCTCTACCCGCTTGTTGATCTCCGACATCAAGTCATCGACCTGCGTGGTGGCCGGGCGCACGTCGATGCGCGGGTCAATCAGCCCGGTGGGGCGCACCACCTGTTCCACCACCTGCGCCTGGTGTTCGCTTTCGTAAACCGACGGCGTGGCCGACACGAACACGGAGCGGCGCATCAGCACCTCAAACTCATCAAAGCGCAGCGGCCGGTTGTCGAGCGCCGACGGCAGCCGGAAACCATAGTTCACCAGGTTTTCCTTGCGCGCGCGGTCGCCTTTATACATGCCGCCGACCTGCGGAATCGTCACATGGCTTTCGTCGAGAAACATGATCGCGTCCGGCGGCAGATAATCAATCAAAGTCGGCGGCGGATCGCCCGGCTTGCGCCCCGACAGGTGGCGCGAGTAATTTTCGATGCCCTTGCAAAAGCCCATTTCGTTAAGCATTTCCAGATCAAAGCGGGTGCGCTGCTCGATGCGCTGGCATTCGACCAACTGATTGGCTTTTTGATAAAACTCAATGCGGTCGCGCAGTTCATCCTTGATCGCTTCAATCGCGCGCAACGTGGTGGCGCGCGGCGTCACGTAGTGGCTCGATGGATAGACGGTGAAACGCCCCACCCGTTGCAGCATGTGCCCGGTCAGCGGATCGAATACGTGGATGCTTTCCACTTCATCATCGAACATCGTCACGCGTACCGCGTTCTCGGCGTTTTCCGCCGGAAAAATATCGATCACAACGCCGCGCACGCGGAACACGCCGCGCTTGAACTCCACGTCGTTGCGGTCGTACTGCATTTCGGTGAGGCGCTTGATGGCGACGCGTTGTTCGAGTTTTTCCTTTTCGCGCAGATGCAGAATCATGCCGTGATAATCCGACGGGTCGCCGATGCCGTAGATCGCCGACACCGTGGCGACGATAATCACGTCGCGCCGTTCCATCAACGATTTGGTCGCCGACAGGCGCATCTGCTCGATATGTTCGTTGATGCTGGAATCTTTTTCGATGAACAAATCTTTCGACGGCACATACGCTTCCGGCTGATAATAATCGTAATACGAGACGAAATACTCCATCGCGTTTTCCGGGAAAAACTCGCGCATCTCCGAATACAACTGCGCCGCCAGCGTTTTGTTCGGCGCCATGATCAACGCCGGCACGCCCATGCGCGCGATCACGTGCGCCATGGTGTAGGTTTTGCCGGAGCCGGTCACGCCCAGCAGCGTTTGGAACGACAAGCCGTCGCGCAGGCCCTCGGTGAGCTTGTCGATGGCCTGCGGCTGGTCGCCCGCCGGCTCGAAGGTCTGGTGCAGACGAAACGGGCTATCGGGAAACGTCAGCACCTTGACCGGCTGGTGGCCGGGCAGCACGGGCAAGGCAACCACATTGGAAGGCTGATCGGAGGTTTTCATCTGCGCTTTTTCGGCGGGTAACCGCGTATTTTCTCACGATCCGCGCAACACGCGCGAATTTGGCCTAGCCACCTTGCCGCTTCCACGGGTAAAATATTGCGCTGCACACTTTAACAATCAAACACTTACCTACTGACATGACTGCTTCGCTGCTTGCCCACGTCGAAATGGCCCCCAAAGACCCGATTTTGGGCGTCACCGAAACCTATAACGCCGATACCAACCCGAAAAAGGTCAATCTCGGCGTGGGGGTTTACCTCGACGACAACGCCAAGGTGCCGGTGTTACAGGCAGTGCGCACAACCGAACAGAAGCTTGCCGAAACCGCGATGCCGCGCAACTATTTGCCTATCGACGGCTTGCCTGCCTACAACAAAGCCGTGCAGGCAGTGGTGTTCGGCGCGGACAGCGAGGCGGTGAAAAACAATCGTATCGTCACCGTGCAAACCCTGGGCGGCACCGGCGGCCTGAAAGTGGGCGCCGATTATTGGCGCCGCATGAATCCCAAGGCCGAGGCCTGGATCAGCGATCCGAGCTGGGAAAATCACCGCGCGTTGCTTGAATTCGCGGGCTTCAAAGTCAATACCTATGCCTATTACGATGCGCAGACGCATGGGCTGCGTTTTGATGCCACGCTGGCGAGCCTCAACACCATACCCGAGGGCGATATCGTGGTGCTGCATGCCTGCTGCCACAATCCCACCGGCGTCGATCTCACTATGGCGCAGTGGGAAAAAGTCATCGCAGTGGTCAAGGCGCGCAACCTGCTGCCCTTCCTCGATCTCGCGTACCAGGGATTTTCGGATGGCCTGGATGCCGATGCCGCCGCCGTACGCGCATTCGCCAAAGCCTGCCCGGCGGTATTTGTCGCGAGTTCGTTCTCCAAATCGCTGTCGCTCTATGGCGAACGTGTCGGCGCGTTCAGCGTCGTGACCGAGAGCGCCGACCAAGCCGCCAAAGTGTTAAGCCAGGTTAAACGCGTGATCCGCACCAATTATTCCAACCCGTCGACGCATGGCGCGCAAACCGTGGCGGCCGTGCTCACCACACCCGAACTGCGCACGCAATGGGAAGCCGAACTCGGCCAGATGCGTGAGCGCATCAAAACCATGCGCCGCGCGCTGGTGGACAAAATTCGCGCGCAGCGCGCTGACTTTGATTTCAGCTACGTGATCGACCAGCGTGGCATGTTTTCGTATTCCGGCCTGACCAAGGAACAGGTGCGCCGGCTGCGCGAGGAATACGCCATCTACGCGCTGGACAGCGGTCGCATCTGCGTGGCGGCGCTCAATTCCAACAACGTCGACTACGTGGCCAGTGCCATTGCCAAGGTATTGGTGTAACGCCAGCCGCGATACCCGGCTCGGCGAAATCGCGTCCATCATCGCGATTCGTGCCGCGATAAAAGCGCCATTGTGAATGTCAGGCCATTCGGCAATTGACCGGACATGGCCAAATGACTAAAATACGCACTCATTTCAGTAGTTTACTGATTATTCCCTGGTAGCTCAGCGGTAGAGCAATCGACTGTTAATCGATTGGTCGCTGGTTCGATCCCAGCCCGGGGAGCCACCTATTTGAAGGTAAAGATATTGCCGTCGGCATTTGCTTCAATACGCATTAGCAGCTAATATTTTGCGCTGCGTGCCAACCATAAATTCAATGCAGGCACAGGGAGATACCATGGCGGACGAGAGCAAAACCAAAGTCATCATTCTGACCCGCAGCTACCGCATCAAGGGACACATCCACCTGCTCCCCGGTGCCCGTGTAACGGATTTTCTGGTCGATTCAAAAGATTTTCTGGCTCTCACCGAGGTCGAGGTTTGGGAACTTGGCGGACGCCAGGTGCTCGTTGCGCCGTTTGTCAATGTCAGCCGCGATCAAATCGAAATTGTTACGCCGGACATAATCTAGGCTTGGCGAAATAACCGCCCGAGATTTATCGCCGGTCGCGCAGTTCAGCCTCGTCTGCGGCGCGCTGCAGCCGGTTTGTTGTGTTTTCACCATAAAACCAGCCTTAATCCTGCCGGTTCAGGCACTGAAGCCGGGGTTTACTTCAATTCATCGAGCGTTATCTATAGGGCACCTCTAATAATTGCTTAATTTCGAGGCAGATTGTAAACGTTAAGTGGGTATGTACGTTGTAAGGTTAAATCACCGACACGAAGCCAAAGCAAAATGCGTATACGCCTTCAACCGAGCTTTTTGGACATTCATGAGCGCAG
>CAMDDY010000318.1 GCA_945893125.1 Bordetella parapertussis | reverse complement strand
GTCGCCGACTACAACATCAGTTCGTCCCTGATTGGCTATCAGGTGAGTCTGATATCGCTGGCGATGCTGTTCTCGCTGGTCTACGGCGGCAATCTCGCGGTGCGTTGGGGCGGTTGCCGCGTGAGTCAACTGGGCCTGGTGTTGTGCATCGCCGGTTGTATCGTGGCGATGCTGCCGCATCCGGGCTTCATGTTGCTGTCGGCGATACCGATGGGGCTGGGCTATGGTCTCGTGTCGCCGGCGACTTCGCAGGTGTTGATGCGTTTCACGCCGCCGGAGCGGCGTAACCTGATTTTTTCGGTGAAGCAAACCGGCGTGCCGCTGGGCGGGGTGGCGGCGGGCGGTCTCGCGCCGGCGATCGCGGTGTGGGCGGGCTGGCAATGGGCGCTGGCGGTGAACGCGGTGGCGCTGGCGATATTGCTGGTGTTGATGGAGCGGGGCCGGGCGCATTGGGACAATGACCGCGACCGCCAGGCAAAATGGATTACCGATCCGTACGGCGGTCTGGCGCTGGTATGGCGTGATCGTGCATTGCGCATGTTGGGGATAGCAGGCGCGGCATTTGTGGTGATGCAACTGGCGCTGCTCACGTTCACCGTGATCTTTTTTGTCGAGGAAATGAAGCTCGGTCTGGTGCAAGCCGGGTTTATTCTGATGGCGTCGCAGGCCGGCGGCATCGCGGGCCGCTTGTTCTGGGGATGGGTGGCCGATGTGCTGCGGGATTGCTTCAAGGCGCTGGCGCTACTGGGCGTGGTGATGGCGGCGACGACGCTACTGTGCGCCGCGATAACGCCCGCGTGGCCGGTTGCGGCGTCGTGCGTATTGTTTTTTGTGCTCGGCACCACGGCCAGCGGATGGAACGGTGCATTTTTGGCGGAGATCGCACGTCTTGCGCCGCAAAAATCGGTGAGTGCCGCCACCGGCGGCGCGTTGTTTCTGGTGAACATCGGCAAGTTCCTCGGCCCGATTGTGTTCACGCTGGCCTATCAGCTTTCCGGCAGCTACGGCAGCGCGTTTGCGCTGATGGCGATTCCGTCGGCGGCGGGGCTGGTATGCGTGTTACGGGTGGGGAAGCGACAAACGTAAGTGAAACGCGGGTGGTGCGCTGCCGCCGGTATGGCTAACGGATCAGCAGCGGTATTTCGTGTTTTGCGGGTGTGGCCACGGTGCCGGCGGGTGTAACCGTGGCGCGGTAGCGTTCGTAATAGCTGATAACCGCTGGAACATAGGCTTTGGTTTCCGCATACGGCGGAATTTTCAGGCCGGCCTGCTGCACCGCGCCTTCGCCGGCATTGTAGGCGGCCAGCACCAGATCCAGTTTGTTGGGAAACAGGGCCAGCAAAAAGCGCAGATAACGCGCGCCGCCTTGCAGGGTTTCGAGGGGATCCCAAATATTACGCACGCCGTATTTTTGCGCAGTGCCGGGCATTAATTGCATCAGGCCGATGGCGCCTGCGGGGGATTTTGCCTGCGGGTTATAGCCGGATTCGACGGTGATAATCGCATGCATCAGTGAAACGTCCAGTCCGTGCTCCATGGCGACTTGTGCGATCAGCGGCGCAAATTGCGCGCGCAATACCGAATGCGCCGAATGCGACATGTTTGCCGTATTGACGGCGCCGGATAAATTCAGCGCGGAATAATCGAATGTTTCGGGCTTGGGCCGCGGGGCTTCTTTTTTGAACAGGAAATAGCGTTCGTTGACCTGATGATCGCTTAAGTGCGACACGCCTTGGTCATCAACGTAGCCCCAAATATCCGCCGCGCTTGGCACGGCGGTTAAAGTGGCCCATGCCGCCAGTGCGGCACACGCCAGCGGGACGCAACGCCGCGCAAGCGGTCGAACACGACGAGCAATAAACAGAGTGCAGGTCATCCGGGCTCCAGTCTCGACAACAACCGTTACATTCTACCGCAACAAAGCGGGGGGGGCGAGTAAGGTAAAATTGCTCACTATGGCACAGAAATTTTTCCAATTAATTCGGGTAACCCGCGCATTTGAGCGCGTTCAGAATGCTGGACGCAGCGGTGATCTCCGAAACGCGATTTTGTGCTGCCTTATTGCAACCGGGCTGCTGTCTGCGGCGAGCGTTTCCGCGCAGGCGGCTCTGGAGTGTGGGCAGGTAATCGCCGTGGCGCAGACCACGGTAAAGCTGCGCGATGATGGCGTGTCGTTAAATGCGGTGTTGCGCGAAATGGATACCCCGGAATTGCGGCAAAAACTGGATGCGAAAGAGATCAATCTGTTGCGTCAAATCGTGCGCTTAAGTTTTACCAGCGAAGCATCCCCGCACGAAATCGCCGAGGCCTGTAAATCCGGCACACTGGGATTGCCCAAGCCGAAACCGGCGCCCTAGAGAATTAGAGAACCTTTTAAGGAGCAATGCGATGCAGATGAATTTTGGAATGTGGCGGCATGGTTTGTCTTTCGCGGCAGCCGCGCTGCTTGCCGTAGGCGCGCAAGCGCAGATCAAGGAGGCCGACCGCACCGGCGGCCCGTATGTGCCCACGCCGCAAGTGGTGGTGGATCAAATGCTGCGATTTGGCGGCATCGGCGAAAAAGACTATGTAATAGACCTCGGTTCCGGCGACGGCGTGATCGTGCTGACGGCCGCGCGCCAACTGAAGGCCAGCGGCATGGGCATCGAAATTGATCCCGAGTTGGTGCAGCGCTCAAACGACTCGGCCAAAAAAATGGGCATTGCCGAGCGCGCATCATTCCAGGCGCAGGATGTGTTCAAGGCGGATCTATCGCGCGCCACGGTGGTCACGCTTTATCTGGTGCCCAGCATGATGATGAATCTGCGTGACAAGATTTACCGCGAGCTGCGTCCAGGCGCACGCGTGGTGTCGCATGATTATCATTTCGGCGATTGGGAAGCGGATAACCGCATCACTTTCGATGTGCCGGAAAAAGAGCCGATCAACGGCGTGCCCAGTGCGACGCTGTATTTGTGGACCATACCGGCCAAGGTGTCGGGGCGCTGGCAAATTAAAGTCGACGGCAGCGAGACGCCGCGCGATATTGATCTTGCACAAACGTTTCACCGCATTAACGGCACGCTGCCCAACGCGGCGAGCGCGAACCTGACCGATGTACAGGTCAAGGGTGAGGACATTACGTTCTCCATCTGGAACGCCGGCGCGCGGCATCACTATCGCGGCACGGTCAAGGGCAATGCGATGAATGGCATGGTGAATCTGAACGGCAAGGAAGCGCGCTGGCAGGCCGTGCGCGCAGCCGCACAAAAATAATTTCTACCAATCAAAAATCAATTCAGCAAAAAAGCCGGTGGTGTATTGCCGACCACGGCCTGCCGATAAACCTGCTGCGCGTATGCCAGATCCAGCGCGGCGCGGTTGTGCGCATCGGTGATGATTTTGCCGCCGGCGAAAACCTCGGGCGTCAGCGCCATCGGTGCGCTTAACATATCCCACAAGGTGGTTTCGTGACGCGTGGGCATATTGTCCATGGTGACGCGCGTGGTGGCGGGCAGGGGCGTGGCGCTGGCGACGATAAAACTATTGGTATGCGACGCGCCGATGGAAGCCGGGCGATAAATCGCCAGGTGCGGTAATTCCGCGCGCAGCGTGATGAGCAAATGCGCGTAGCTGATCGGGTTTTCGAGATCGGCAAATGTATTGAACACCGCGATGCCGCGCTCACCGATACAACGCCGGAGGTCGCGAAAAAAATCACGGGTAATCAGATAATCGGGCGTGCCGTCGCCATGGAACAGATCGACGATGGCGAGTTCATAGGTGCGCGGGCAGGCATGAACAAAGGTGCGCGCGTCGGTGTGATGAACCGGCGTTTTTGTTTCATCCAGGCCGAAAAACCGGCGCGCGGCCAGCAACGACGCGGGATCGATTTCGACAATTTCGGTGCGCACGCCACGCGCCGCCAGCCGGGCCGGGGTCATGCCCGCGCCGAGGCCGAGCGCCAGCGCGTTGCGCGCCTGCGGTTGATAGGACATGGCCAGCGCTTCGAGTGCGTAGGTGTAGAACGAACGCGAGCGTCCGCTGGATTCCACCGAGTTTTGCGTCAATCCATCCTGGAAATAAATGCGCCAGAATTGGCCGTCAGCATCCGGTTCATGTTTGAGGATTTTCACCGTGCCGAATAGCGAACGCAGTTCGGCCTCCACATGCCATTGTTTGTCGAGGTGGCTGATGGGGCCTTTGCGTCCGGTATAGGCGTCGGCCTGCCACAGCAGCAACGCGGAAGCGATCAAAGCAAGACCGCCCGTGGCGCCGATGATGCCGCGGCGCCGTAATTCGCGTGGTGGAAATGCAACCAGTGCCAGGCTCAGCAACGCCAGCACGGCCGCGATGATCAAAATCGAATCGTAGTTGCTGACAAACGGTATCAGCCCGAACGCGGTGACCAATACACCGGCGACCGAACCCAGCGTGCTGATAAAAAACACCTGTCCCGCGCCGCCGTCACCGCCATCGGCGCGTTGATGCAGGCGCAGGGCGACCAGCAGCGGATTCATCGCCGAGGCTGCCACCAACGGCAGTCCGAGCAGCAGTACGCAGGCGATGAATGCGCCGCCGATGAGGCTCCACTCGGCGAGCGGCATGAAAACAAACGGATACATCAGGCAGGCGCCCACCATACCCATGGCGGCGACGGCCGGCAGCAGGGCATACACCTCCATCAGCGCGGCGGGCGTGGCGTGGCGCGCGTTCGCGTAGCGTCCGCCGAACCAGTAACCGGCGGCCAGCGCGACCAGAGTGATCGACAGGATGCCGGTCCAGATATAGAGGCTTACGCCAAAGTACGGTGTCATCACACGCGAGGCCAGCAACTCCAGCGCGAGTATCGCGGCGCCGGAAATAAAAATGACGGTTTGCAGCAGCATGATGGACTGAGCGGCCAGTAGCGAGTGTCGGGTATAATCGGTGTCCGCGAATCTACCATAGCTGCGCCGTGACAGCCGGGTTGGAATTAACCTGTGCCGCCCCGTGTTGCGTGTATGGCGAGTCATTGGCGCGTGATAAGCGCGTGAGACAAATACCGGGAACGGCGGCGCGCTTGACGGTGTCGCAGCCTGAATCGCATCTGGAAGGAGCCGCCATTGTGTTGCGTATGATCCCGCGTGTTATTTACGCCAGCCGCAGGGCTTGTTGGCGTGCCGCGCTGCTGCTGTTGTGCGCGGGCGCTGCAGGGGCGCAGGCGCCGCGCGTGCCGTATGTGCCGACGCCACACGAGGTGGTGGAGCGCATGCTGCAAATGGCGAAGGTGACCGCCAATGACTATCTGATTGACCTGGGGTCAGGGGATGGACGTATCGTGGTAACCGCGGCAAGCAAGCTGGGGACGCGCGGATTCGGCGTGGATATCAATCCGCTGCGCGTGACCGAGGCGCTTGAAAACGCGCTCAAAGCCGGGGTGACGGACAAGGCGGCGTTTTACCAGCGCGATTTGTTTCACACGGATTTGTCGCAGGCGACGGTGATCACCATGTATTTGCTGCCGCGCGTGAATATGGAACTGCGGCCGAAGTTGCTCGATTTGAAGCCCGGCACGCGTATCGTGTCGCATGATTTTTCGCTGGACGACTGGAAACCCGATGCTTCGGTTCGCTTGGATGTAAAAGAAAAGTACGGCAATGCCGGCGGCCAGAGCGATATCTTTTTATGGGTCGTCCCGGCAAAAGCGGCGGGCCGTTGGCGCTGGGAATTACCCGCTGCGGGCAAGGGCGCCAAGCCGCTGGTCTACGAAGTTGTGCTTGAGCAAATGTTTCAAGTGGTTACCGGCAAGGCCACTGTGGATGGGCGCGACGCGCCCTTGCAAAACGCCAGGCTCACGGGCGACGAGATCGGGTTTTCAATTACCGCGGATCTGGGCGCCGGGCCGGTGAAACATGAATTCAAGGGCCGCGTGGAGGGCGAGCATCTCGGCGGCAGCGCAGCGCTGTCGGGAGCGCGCTCGCAAGGCCAGTATGAATGGAATGCCACCCGTGCGCCGCGCACACAATCGACAACCCAAAGGTGAACTGATGCGTAC
>CAMDDY010000317.1 GCA_945893125.1 Bordetella parapertussis | reverse complement strand
AGAAACTCCTTCCCCTTCAGGGGGAAGGCGGGGATGGGGGTGGGGTATAGCACGACGCTGTCTGTAGCGCTGACGTCTAAACCCAACCCCATCCTAACCTTCCCCCTGAAAGGGAAGGAACGGTTTTTTGGTTACGCAAATCATACGCTCGGACATCAGTTTGAATCGCGGCCTATGGTAACAATGGCGGCAGCAACGAACAGTTGATCTCGCGAAGCTCGATGGATGGCAGACGAACGAGGGCGTAGTTGATAACCAATTGTTTTTATTGCGTTTTCTAACTTACGCAGTGATGAACGCCGGCATCACTTCCTTCGCAAAGCGGCGCAAGCTCTGCCGGCCGCGTTCCCCGCCGCCAGACCCGCCGCCGTTGATCAACAGATAACCGGCGCCGGCGTCGCGCAGCGCCTCAAGCTGGCGCGCGATTTCATCTGGCGTGCCGTAGATCGAGCTATTCAGGTTGACCTCGACCGGGTCGCCGTCCGCGCGATCCGGCCCGCCGAGCACTCTGCCGTCGGGCGTGGTGGCGAGCTTCAGTTGCCGCAGGCGGTTGGCGAGCCGCCGCTCCAGCGCCTGCTCGCGTTCGCGCGCATCCTCGGTGACGAAAAAGGCGCGCGTCACGCCGACGCGCATCGGGTCCCATTTCTCGCCTTTTTCCTCCACGGCGCCGCGGAAGGTCGCGATGTTCTTGCCGACTTCCTCTGGCGTGGAGTATTGGCCCAGCAGCAGGTTAAAGCCGCGGTAGGCGACATCGCGTATCGAGCGCTCGTTGCCGGCGCCCATCCATACGGCCGGGTGCGGCCTGCGGAACGACTGCGGCTCGACCACAATATTATTGAACGTCCAGTACTTGCCCTTGTGCGAGAACGGTTCGTTGGATGTCCAGGCCTTGAGCATGACGTCGATGGATTCCTCGAATTTCTCCCGCGCTTGCTCCATGGGCAAATCAAAGCCGACGAATTCGTTGTAGCGGTAACCGGTGCCGATGCCCAAATCCAGCCGGCCGCCGGACAAGAGATCGAGGGTCGCCGCCTGTTCCGCCAGCAACACCGGGTTGTGCCAGGGCAGCACCATCACGGCGGTGCCGAGCCGCAGTGTTTTCGTGCGCGCGCCCAGCCAGGTCAGCAGGTTGAGCGTGGCGGAAACCTGACCGTAGCCGGTGAAATGGTGCTCCACGCTGAACGTGCTGCGAAAGCCCAATGCCTCGGCCTCGATGTTGTATTCCATCCAGTCGTGGTAGCCCTCCGTGCTGTCGAATTCACCGCTGCCGCGCCGTGCCGATGCGCTGCCGAATAATCCGAATTGCATGTGTGCGCCCTCTCGTTGTTGCGTTTTGGGTGATGTTACCAGCTAGTCTGCGGTATTCATGGTCACCATGAAAAGTATCGACCCAGCCAAATCTATCCCACCCCCATCCCCGCCTTCCCCCTGAAGGGGAAGGAGTTTCTTTGGTCGTGAACAATGCATGCTAGAGCGCTGAACGCAGCGCTGCGATAAACTCGCCGGCTATCCCCCACAGACCACCCAGCACAAAGGAGCACGCAATGCCGATCATTGATTCACAGGTTCATGCCTACGACGCCAACACAGCGCAACGGCCCTGGCACAATGTTCCCAACTGGCCGCCGCACGTCACGGGTGACGAGATGGTGGCGGCGATGGACAAGGTGGGCGTTGATGGCGCGATTTTTATCTCTGCCCATTCGCTGTACCACTACGACGCGAGTTATGCGATGGAAGTGCAGCGGGCCCATCCCGGCCGGATCGCCATCGTGAAGCCGGTCGATCCCAATGATCCGGCGGTGGCCGACGTGATTGCCGACTGGAAAAAAACGCCGGGCACGGTCGGCATACGCATCATGATGCGCAAGGACGCCGCGCAAGCCCGCAGCGACGAGGGCGTCGATCGCATATTGCGCGCGACCGTTCGGCACGACTTTCCGGTCAACCTGTCGTGCGCGGGCAATTTGGATGGCGCCACGGCGCTGATCGACCAGTACCCCGATACGCGATTCATCGTCGATCATCTGGGCTTGGTGCAACCCCGCACGCCGCCCGCACCACCCGAGCCCTGGGCCGAGCTGCCCAAGCTGCTGCAACTTGCGACGCGCAAGAACGCGGTGGTCAAAGTCAGCGGGGCCTGCACGTTGTCGCGGGAACCCTATCCCTTCAACGACATCTGGGATCCGCTCGCCCGCGTGTTTGACGCATGGGGTTTTGACCGCTGCCTGTGGGGCACCGACTGGACGCGCGCCTACGCCGTTGTCCAATACCAGCCGGCGGTGGAGGCTTTCCGTCTGACGGATCGCCTGAGCAGCAGCGAACGGGCCATGCTGATGGGCGGTGCGTGCGCCAAGGCTTATGGGTGGTCACCGACGAAGGGCTAATATAAAAGGCCCAGCGACGATTTCCCAGGCAACTACACCCTCACATACTTGTCGACACGCCCCAGCTTGGTCAGCCCGACATAGATATTGCCCAGCGTGTCGATGCCCATGCCGTGCGTGGGCGCCACTTCCCAGCGCGCGAGCACGGCGCCGTTGCCATCGCGCACGCTGATGGCGGGTTTGCTGGTGTCCGTGGCCTGCTCGCCCAGATAGAAAATTCCGTTTTTGTCGAGCGCCATGTCGTTGGGGCCGCCCATGCCGGTCCACATCCCTTTGAATTTTCCGTCGGGCGTAAAAATCTGCACCCGCCGGTTGGCGCGATCGCTCACATACAGCGTGCCGTCGGGCGCGATGACGAGCGTGTGCGGCAGGTGGAAGTCGCCGGGCGCGGAGTTTCCCGGCTGGCCCCAGGATTGAATCAGTTCGCCGTCTCTGGTGAAACGATGCACGCGGCTGTTGCGGTAACCGTCGGTCACATACAGATCGCCCGATGGGCTGGGCATTAACTCGGTCGGATGATTAAACGGCCCCGCCGCGCGCAGCGGCAGGATTTGCCAGTTTTCACAGCCGGTATCGGAATGCTGCCCGCGCGTGCCGAGCTGTTTGATCAACTTGCCGTCGAGCGTGTATATCTGCGCCACGTTGTCCGTCTGATCGGTCAGGTAAACCATGTCGTTCACGATCTTGAAGCCGTGCGCGCGCTTGAACAGGCCCGCGCCCCATGAGCTGAGAAATTTCCCGTCCGTGTCGAAGATCAGCACCGCCGGGTCTTTGCGCTGAAAAATATACAGACGATTTTGTGTATCCGTGGTCACCCGGCTGATCATGCCGATGGTTTCGCCCTCGGGCATCCTGGCAAAGTTTTCAACGAGTTCGTAGGTGTATTTTCCCGCGCCGACTTTCATTTCAGTTCTCTCTGTTCAACGTTACAAAGCTTGATTCGCAATTTACCTCAAGCCGCAGCAGGCTTGGGAATCGGCACGCGGTGGAGCTTCATCGCCATCGACACCGCGCTGTAGTAGCCCAGCAATCCGACCACTTCGGCAATGCCGTTGCGCCCCAACAGCTTCTCGGCGCGGTCGAACACTTCGTCCGAGCCGCCGCCGGGCGCCATTGAAATGGCGGCAAGATCGTAAATCGCCCGCTCGCGCTCGTGATCGAACGCCGGCGTTTGACCGGCGCGCATCGCATCGAATACGGCTTGTTCATAGCCGAGCTCAAGGCAGCGTTTGACGTGGGACGCCCAGACATACTCCCCGCGCCAATGATTGGCGATGATGCAGATGATGAGTTCGACCTCGCGCTCGCTGAGTGACCCTGCCTTGTTGAGAAACGTGCCGATGGTCTCCATGGCGGCCGCCAGTTTCGGCGAATGAATCCAGATTCGATACGGCGCGAGCAATCGGCCGCGTCCGGCAACCAGATCCGCAAACACCTTTTTTTGCGCATCGGTCATTTCGTTTTCGGGGATATCCTTGATGCGACTGGTTTCCGCCATGATATGTGCCTTTCAAATATTAGAGATGAGCGCGCATGGGCTTGTTTCTCATGCCGCGCAATGAACTGAACGATATCACAGCGTGTTGAAGATATCCCGGACGCCAGTGAACGTGCAAAGGGGAGGTCTTGCATTCACACATTCCCCGGCAACAACCGCAGTCGGCCATGCCGGAGTTTCAATCCCCTCCACGGTCATGCAAGCCGCTGCTTAAACCGAGCGTTTCATAACCTTAGACAGCCGCGCCATTTCTGATTTCATTTTCGCGGTAAGTTCTTCCGGCGTGCTGCCCACGGCCTCGGAGCCGGTGTTGAAGAGTTTTTCTTTTACGCCGGGTTGGGTTAGCAGTTTCGCGATCTCCTGATGCCAGCGCGTGACGATGGGCACGGGTGTTTTGGCGGGCGCAAAAAAGCCGTAAGTGGAAACCGCTTCGTAACCCGGCACGCCCGCGGCAGCCACGGTGGGCAGCCCGGGTAAAATCACCGAAGGTTGCGGCGTGGTGACGGCGAGCGCGCGCAGCTTGCCCGATTTAACGTGCGGTGTGGCGTTACCGGCCGGGGTAAAGGCCAGTTGCACTTGCCCGCCGATCAGATCCGTCAACGCGGCCGATGAGCTTTTGTAGAGCACGCGCACCACGTTCACACCCGCCAGATAGTTAAACAACTCCGCCGCGATATGCGGCGTGGAGCCGGAGTCGGCTGACGCGTAATTGAGGTCTCCCGGCCGCGCCTTCGCCAGCGTGATCAGTTCCTTCACGGTTTTTACCGGCAGGGCGGGGTTGACCACCAGCACGTTGGGAGAGAGCACCGCCAGTGTGATGGGCGCGAAATCGCGCAGTGGATCCCACGCCACGTCGTCGCGCATCAGCGGGTCTATCCACAGGGCGCTGCCGATCACCAGCAGGCTGTAGCCATCGGCAGGCGCTTTGGCGACGATATCCACGGCGACGATGCCCGCGCGATTGTCCACCACCACGGGCTGGCCCAGCACCGGTGCTGCGCCTTGCGCGATCAGGCGCGCCACCAGATCGTTGCCGCCGCCGGCGCCGGAGGTGTAGATGCGTACCGTCTTCGCCGGATAACCCTGCGCTTGCAGCGGGCCGCTGAAGGCCGCCAATGCGCCCAGAGCGACGGCAGCGCACCTGATCCGCCGTGTCATCGAATTACAGGCGCGGGCCGTGGTAATGCACGGGGCCGGTGTAGGCATAGCCGCCGGGCAATCCCTTCACCGTGGTGCGGTCGATGTTGCGCGGGTAGGCGCGGTCGTAGTCGCCGAGACCGATATGATTGGTGCAGCGGTTGTCCCACAGCAGCACGTCGTCTTTTTGCCATGGGTGGCGGTAGAGAAACCGCGGTTGCGCGGCGTGATTGCAGAGGAAATGCAACAAGGTGGCGCTTTCATCGGGGTGCATGCCGACGATTTGCTTGACCTTGCCGCCCACGAACAAAGATTTGCGCCCGGTCTCGGGATGCACTTGCACCAGCGGATGCGCGCTCGGCAGATTTTGCCGCGCGGTTTCGGCGGCACGCTCGGACGTGCTGTTGTCCAGACGCGCCTTGCCGCCAAAATGTACCGCGTGCAGGCCTTCGACCACTTTCTGCATCGGCTCGGACAGCGCTTCGAAAGCCAGATACATATTGGCGAACATCGTATCGCCGCCGATGGGCGGCACGTCCAGGGCGTGTAGCAGCGTGGCCTTGGCGGGCTGCGTTGAGTACGACTGATCAGAATGCCACACCTGGCCTGCGAATGCGTTGGGGTCCGTGGTGGTCTTGATCTTGCTGGTGATGATTTGAATCTCGTGATATTCCGGATGCCGGATGCGTTGCGCGCGATCGTTGTTGTCGACCTCGCCGAAATGACGGCTGAACGCAATGTGCCCGGCACGCGTGACCGGCGTGCCGCGAAACAGCAGCACGCCGTATTGCAGAAAGCCTTTTTCGATTTCGCCGAGCACATCGGCGGCGATGGGCTTGCGTATATCGACACCAGTGACCTCGGCGCCCAGCACGAATGACAACGGACGAAACTGCGCAGCCATGGTAAAACGCTCCAATCATTGAACGTGAATCACACGAATACGGATTTACCGCTCCGCCTTGCGACTGCGCAATGTAGCCGCCGGTTTTCCGCGCGTCAATCCGGTTTTGCGTTTCAACTTT
>CAMDDY010000316.1 GCA_945893125.1 Bordetella parapertussis | reverse complement strand
GGCGTGGCGCGCGTGGATACCGTTTCCGTTCGAGTTTCAACGCGGTGCCGGAGCGGTGCGCGCGTGGGCGGGCGTCAAGGGATTGGCGCTGACCGATTTAACCGCCGATGTGCGGTTGTCCAACGTGCGCACGCGGCTTGCGAAGAATCTGCCGGAACTCGATATGTCGAGCCTGGCAGGGCGCGTGGGTTGGAAAAAGACCGTGAACTCGGTCGAGTTTACGACGCAGCAATTGGCGCTGACCACATCCGGCAACCTGGCTCTGCAGCCGATGGATTTTGCCTTGAAGGCGACACTCGATGCTCAAGGCAAGGCCGCCGCCGGAGAGGTCAAGGCCAATGCCGTTGATATCGCGCCGCTGGTGTCTCTGGCGGATCATTTGCCGATTGATGACGCAACGCGCAAGCGGTTGTCCGAATTGTCGCCGCAGGGACGGCTGTTCGAGGTACAGGCCAAGTGGGAAGGCGCGCTGCCGCAGCCGGCGAAATACGGCGTGCGCGGACGCTTCGAGGATCTGTCGATACATCGTGTCGGCATGCTGCCGGGCCTTAAGGGCCTTAGCGGCACTATCGAGGCCACGGAAAAAAGCGGCAGCAGCCAGCTTTCGGCGCGCGAGGTCAAGCTCGAGTGGCCGGAGCAGTTCAAGGAGCCGTTGCAGTTTGATACCTTGTCCACGAATGCAGGCTGGACGCGCGACGGCAAAGGTTTTGAATTGAAGCTGTCGAACGCGTCGTACCATAATGCCGATCTGTCCGGTACTTTGAGCGGCAGCTATCGCACCGTGCCGGGTGAGCCCGGCATTATTGATCTGACCGGTAATCTTGGCCGAGCCGACGCGCGCCGCGTGACGCGTTATCTGCCCTTGTCGGTAGCGAATAAAGCGCGGCCGTGGCTGGAGTCCGCGTTTGTCGCAGGCTCTTCGGGCGATGTGAATTTTCGCGTCAAGGGCGATTTGCGCGAGTTTCCATTCGCGGACAACAAGGGCGGCACGTTTTTTGTCACGGCCAAAATTAACGGCGGCGGGCTGCACTATGGCGACGGCTGGCCGAACATCGAAAACATTGACGGCGACATCGCGTTTCGCGGCAAGCGCATGGATATCGTCGCGAATCGCGGCACGATTCAAGGCGTGCGTCTGTCCAAGGTGCATGCGGAAATGCCGGATCTGTCAACACCGGCGGGACGCGTGCTCACGGTGACAGGCGAGGCTGAAGGCGCCACGCCGGATTTTCTTAAATTTATTGCCGCCAGTCCGGTGGCGGGCTACATCGAGCACTTCACCGACGGCATGCAGGGCGAAGGCGCGGGCAAGCTCGATCTCAAGCTGGAATTGCCGCTGGTCAACCTGGACAAGACGCGCGTGAGCGGCGCCTACCAGATGACGAACAATCGTCTGGTGATTGAACCCTCGCTGCCGCCGCTGGAACAAGTCAACGGTAAACTCGAATTCACCGAAGCGGGGGTCAATGTGCCTTCTGCCAATGCGGTGTTTTTCGGCGGGCCGCTGGTGATTTCCGGCAGCACGCAGCGTGACGGCGCCATACGTATCGGTTTGAAGGGCCGTGTCGCGCCCGACACGGTGCGCCGTGCTGGCGGACCGGCATGGCTCACCTATATCCGCGGCGCGGCGGATTGGCAGGGTACGTTGAACGTGCGCAAGAAGACCGTTGATCTGGTGCTGGAATCGAACTTGCAGGGCATCGCCTCCGCCCTGCCCGCGCCGTTTATCAAGACCGCCGCGGAAGCCGTGCCGGTGCGCGTGGAACGGCGCTTTGTCAGCAACGACCGTGACGTGGTGGCGCTGAGCTACGGCGATCTGCTCAGCGCGCGCCTCACCCGGCATACCGAGGGCAAGCGTACCATCATCGATCGCGGCGTGGTGCGACTGGGCGGCGGCACGGTCGGCGAGCCGGAACGTGATGGGGTGTGGATCAGCGGCAGTCTTAAGACGGCCAATCTTGACGGCTGGTTGAAGTTGGCTGGCGGCGCGGGCGGCAGTGGTGGAGACATCAGTTATACCCTGGCGGCGCTGGATGTGAAGTTTGGCGAACTGGAAGTGTACGACCGGAAATTTACCGACATCGCGATTACCAGTGTGAAGCCGGATGCCGCCACCACGCGCTACAACTTGAGTGGCCGCGAGTTTGAAGGTACCGCCGACTGGAACCCGGCAGGCAAGGGCCGGCTGGTGGCGCGCATGAAGAAATTTATAATTCCCGCGGCGACACCGGTTGCCGCCGTGCCCGCGACCGAAAGGCCTGCGGCGGCCGAATCACCGCAGTTTCCCGCGCTCGATATCGTGGCGGAAAATTTTCAGATGGGCGCGAAGGCGCTGGGCAAGTTGGAACTGAAGGCGACGCCGTTGGACCGGGATTGGCGTATCGAACAACTCACGCTGTCCAATCCGGACGGCATCCTGAATGTGGATGGCGTATGGCAATCGTGGCTCGCCAATCCGCGCACCAATGTCAATATACGCTGGGACATCACCGATGCCGGCAAGATGCTGACGCGCTTGGGCTATCCGGAGGGCGTGCGCCGCGGCATGGCGGTACTGGGCGGGACACTGAGCTGGAATGGCGGGCCGCAGCAACTCGATTACCCGACGCTGTCGGGTAATTTTGTCGTGCAGTCGGTGAAGGGGCAATTCGTCAAGATGGATCCGGGTCTGGGAAAATTATTGGGTGTATTGAGCCTGCAATCATTGCCGCGGCGGCTGTCGCTGGATTTTCGCGATGTATTCAGCGAAGGCTTTGCGTTCGACGAGGTGGTGGGCGCGGTAAAGCTTGACCGCGGCATCGTCAGCACGGAGAACTTTCGTATCAACGGGCCGTCAGCCCGCGTGGCCATGGGCGGCTCGGTCGATCTCAACAAAGAGACGCAAAACCTGCGCGTGAAAGTCAATCCGCATGTGTCCGATGGGGTGTCCATCGTTGGCGCGCTCGCCGGCGGACCGATCGCCGGGCTGGTGGCTTTTGTGTTGCAGAAGATGGCCAAGGACCCGCTGGATGAATGGGTCGCGCAACACTACAGCGTCACCGGCGGTTGGGCCGACCCGGTGGTGACCAGGGTCTCCGCGCCGGCGCGGCCCGAAGCCGCTGCGCGCGGCACGGAGTAACGTACGCCATGAATTCCCGCACCACATCCGCATCCGCACCGGTCGCTACCGAGGTTAAAACGCCCGGCGTGTCGCGCATCGCCGCAGTGCAAATGGTTTCCGCGCCGCGTGTGGCGGACAATCTTGCCGAGGCCGGGCGTTTGATCGCGCAGGCCGCCGCGCAGGGCGCCGAGCTGGTGGCATTGCCGGAATATTTTTGCATCATGGGCATGAAGGACACCGACAAGGTCGATGTGCGCGAGCCCGAAGGCGATGGCCCGATACAACAATTTTTGTCCGATGCGGCGAGGCAGCATGGCGTGTGGATCGTCGGCGGTTCCGCGCCGCTGGTGTCGGGCGATCCCAAGCGCGTGCGCAACACCTGCCTGGTGTACGACCCCGGCGGCAAACAGATGGCGAGGTATGACAAGATACATTTATTCGGTTTTCAAATGGGCGACGAGCAGTATCACGAGGCGCGCACCATCGAGCCGGGCAATACGCCTGTCACCGTGGACACGCCGTTCGGTCGCTTGGGATTGTCGATTTGTTACGACCTGCGGTTTCCCGAGTTGTATCGCGCGATGAAAGACATCGATATTATTTTTGTGCCATCGGCGTTTACCGAGACCACGGGCCGCGCGCACTGGGAAACGGTGTTGCGCGCGCGCGCGATTGAAAACCTCGCGTACGTGGTTGCTCCGGCGCAGGGCGGGCGTCATGAAAATGGCCGCGAGACACACGGCAACACCATGATCATCGATCCGTGGGGCGCGGTGCTGAATCGTTTACCGCGCGGCGCGGGCGTTGTGATTGCCGACGTAAACCTGTCACACTTGCAGCGCTTGCGTCGCAATCTGCCGGCGCTTAGTCATAGAATATTATTGTAAGTATATGTTTTTAAAGGATTATTTTGTCAATTATTACTAGCGCCACCGCAGCCCATACGATCAATTTCTCCACCGCATACGACACGCTGCTGTCGCCGTACGCGTTAAACGACAGCAAACTCAATACCGTGTTCGGCCAGATCATGCAGCATCAGGTCGATTACGCGGATTTGTATTTTCAGTACAGCCGCAGCGAATCGTGGAGTCTTGAAGAAGGCATCGTCAAATCGGGCAGTTTCAATATCGATCAAGGCTTGGGCGTGCGCGCGGTAAGCGGGGAAAAAACCGCTTTCGCGTATTCGGACGACATCAGCTTTGACGCGCTGGCGGCGGCGGCGCAGGCGACGCGCGCGATTGGGCGCCAAGGTGGTTCCAATTCAACGCAGGTGGCGCGGCGCAACGAAGGCCGCAATCTGTATCTGCCGCATGATCCGTTGGCGAGTCTGAATGATCCGAAAAAAGTGGCGTTGCTGGAGCGCCTGGAAAAATATGCGCGCAGCCTCGATCCGCGCGTGACGCAGGTGATGGCCTCGCTCGCCGGTGAATACGAAGTGGTGATGGTGGCGCGCAGCGATGGCGCGCAGGCCGCCGATGTGCGCCCGCTGGTGCGCGTATCGCTGCAGGTGATCGTCGAGCAAAATGGACGGCGCGAGCAGGGCGGCGCCGGTGGCGGCGGTCGCACGGATTACGCCTACTTCACCGAAGCGATGTTGCACGATTACGCGCGCAAGGCAGTCGATCAGGCGCTGGTGAATCTCGATGCGAAGCCCGCGCCGGCAGGCGCCATGACGGTGGTGCTGGGTTCCGGCTGGCCCGGCGTGCTGCTGCACGAGGCGGTGGGCCATGGCCTCGAAGGCGATTTTAATCGCAAGGGCACGTCGGCCTTCAGCGGGCGCATCGGCGAACGCGTGGCGTCGCCCGGTGTGACGGTGGTGGACGACGGCACGCTCGATGGCCGCCGCGGTTCGCTTAACATCGATGACGAAGGCAATGCCACGCAGCGCAACGTGTTGATCGAAGACGGCGTGTTAAAAGGTTATTTGCAGGATAGTCTCAACGCGCGGCTGATGAAAGTCGCGCCCACCGGCAACGGGCGGCGTGAATCGTTCGCGCACATTCCGATGCCGCGCATGACCAACACCTACATGCTCAATGGCGACAAAGACCCGCAGGAAATTATTGCTTCGGTAAAAAACGGATTATATGCGGCCAACTTCGGCGGCGGGCAGGTCGATATCACCAGCGGCAAATTCGTGTTCTCGGCGTCCGAGGCGTATCTGATTGAAAACGGCAAAGTCACTTCGCCGGTGAGGGGCGCGACGCTCATCGGCAACGGTCCCGACGCGCTGACGCGCATCGTGCTCATCGGCAACGACATGGCGCTGGATTCGGGCGTGGGCACCTGCGGCAAAGAAGGGCAAAGCGTGCCGGTGGGCGTGGGGCAGCCGACCTTGCGCATCGACGGGCTGACGGTTGGCGGCACGGTTCAATAACAGAACGCCTGAATTTAACCATCCCGCCAAACGCCGTCGCGCGCCGCACTGGCGCTTCACACACCAAAAATTAGCATACAAACCTTGGCGTTGTTTGTGACGCGGGCATAGCCTTGACCGCCGTCAGCCAGCCTCTGACCGTTGCGCCCGGATAAAAAGGTCCAGCGCCAGTTGCCGTTGTTATCCTGATGTCGCGCGCTTTCACTGCGGCTTCAGGCCGATCTGCCTGACTATCTTTCCGAATTCCAATGACTCTTCCTTGATCAGCGCGCTCATTTGCTCCGGCGTCGAGCCGACAGGGGTGAGCCCCTGCCCGAGAAAACGCTCTTTCATGTCGGGCAGATTCACTATTTTGACCAATTCCGCATTCAGCCGCTTCACTATGGGCTTGGATGTCCCGGCGGACACGAGAATGCTATGCCATGTGATGTTCTTGAAACCGGGCATTCCCGATTCGTCGACGGTCGGCGTGTCGGGCAGGGCCGGGTTGCGCGTGAGGGAGGTCACGGCCAGCGCGCGCAGCTTGCCCGAATTGACGTTCGTTACGGCGACCAGCGGGTTCATGAAAAAAAAC
>CAMDDY010000315.1 GCA_945893125.1 Bordetella parapertussis | reverse complement strand
GAGGTAGGTGATGCCCTCTTCCTCGATCAGATGGCCCAGGTGCGTGAGTAACTTCAGCATGCGCTGGATCATTTTGTTGAGCAGGGTTTGTAGCTGTGCGACGGTGGGCGCGCGGGCTGCGTGAAACACAGGGGCGCCTTCGCTGTCGTCGGTGATTTGGTAAACGCCATCGAGCACCAGCCCGTGCAGGTGGATGTTCAAATTCGCCGCACTGCCAAAACGCTGGATGAGGGTGATGGCGCCGGTGCCCGCATCCTGGCGTTTGATGCCCGCTTGCTTGACGAGAAATGTGTTAATCGAGCGGTGGATGATGCGCAGCACGGGGGTGATGAGTGCGGGATGCACCGCGAACAGGCTGCGTAGCGGCATGGGGAACGACAGCACCCACTGGCGCACCGGCACGCGCGGCAGGATGTGGTCCACCAGATCGGCGGCGGTTTCCGCCATGCGCCGCGTGCCGCACGACGGACAGATGCCGCGCCGCTTGCAACTGAACACCACCAGCGTGTCGCGCGCGCAGCCGTCGCAGCTCAGGCGCAGGAACCCATACGCGAGGATGCCGCACTCAAGATAGGCGTCGAACTCGTCTTTCACGAATTGGGGCAGGCCTGTGCTGGTTGCACGCTCTACGTCGGCGGCGAACGTCTCATAGTGCGCTCGCACCAGTCGATACAGCGGGGTTTGTTCGGGACGGCGGCGTTGGTAATGCGGGGCGCTTGCGGCGCGATCGCGCTTGAGTGCTGAACGCATGGCCGGGTTGGAAGGTGATTTTGCGGGCTGATATTATATACAGCCCTGTGCTCCGCTCTCCGGCAGCGGCAACAATCTGGCACAATTGCCGCAAGCCGCTGCACCGATGAGCGATCCCCACGCCCGAATACCCGATCTGCAGATACCTGCGAATAATCGGAGAGGAACATCCCATGAGCACGGCGTTTCAACGCGTCATCCTTACGTTTTCCATCCTCGCCACGGCACACGGCGCGGCGGCACAAGGCTGGAAGCCCGCCCGTAACGTCGAACTCGTCGCCGCGTCAGCCGCGGGCGGCGGCTCGGATAATCTCGCGCGGCTGGTGCAGAAAATCATTCAGGAGCAAAAAATCATCGACGTGCCGTTGACGGTGATTAACAAACCCGCCTCGGGCGGCGTGGTGGCGTGGATGGGGCTGAATCAAACCCCGATGGACGGGCACCACCTGTCGATCAGCACCGCGAATCTCATCACCAATCACATCATCGGACGCAGCACGCTGCATTACAACGACCTCACCTCGGTGGCGCAGTTGTTCAGTGAATCAGTCGCCATCGCGGTGCGTGCGGATTCGCCGATACGCAACGGGCGCGATCTCGCGGCGCTGCTCAAAGCCGACGCCGGCAATGTCAGTGCCGCCATCGGCACCAGCCTCGGCAACTCCGGACACATCGCATTGGCGCTGGTCACACAGGTGGCCGGCGGCGATGCGAAAAAATTAAAAGCCGTGGTATTTCAATCGGTATCGCAAGGCGTCACCGCACTGGCCGGCGGCCATGTCGATGTGGTCAGCACGGCGGCGGCCAATCTTGCCGCGCACCACATCGCCGGACGCATCCGCATCATTGGCCTAACCGCGCCGCGCCGATATGCCGGCGCGCTGGCGGCGGTGCCGACGTGGCGTGAACAAGGCATCGCGGTGGAAGTGGATAACCTGCGCGGTGTGATCGGCCCCAAGGCGATGAGCGCCGCGCAGATCGCGTACTGGGAAGCCGCGTTCGCGCGCGTGGTCGCCAGCGCCGAGTGGAAATCCAATCTCGAACAAAACCAGTGGAGCGATACATTCGCTGGCAGCGCGGCCAGCAGCAAAATATTGAAGGAACAGCACGACGAAATGCGCGCGGGTTTGGTTGCTTTAGGAATGGTTAAATAATCCTTTAAAAACAATTACTTATTATGATCCCGCTTGCCAACGCCGCGCCGTATCAGGTGCGCACCCACAACGCCTCCACGCAATCTGAAAACCGCATGCACAGCGATGACGTGGCGCGGCAATTTGGTTTCAAGGGCGGCCTCGTGCCCGGCGTCACGGTGTTCGCGCACATGACGCAACCGTTGGTGGCCCGCTACGGTGCGGCGTGGCTCGCGCGCGGCACGGCGGAAGTCAGTTTCGGCAAGCCGGCGTACGAAGGCGAGTTGCTCTCCATACACACCACCGATGGCAATGATGGAACGCACGCGCTTACCTGTCTGAACGATCAGGGCGTTGAACTCGCGCGCATGAGTGCGTCGCTGCCGGCCACGCTGCTGCAAGCGGACGCGCGGGGT
Source organism: Bordetella parapertussis (assembly GCA_945893125.1). Taxonomy (GTDB): domain Bacteria; phylum Pseudomonadota; class Gammaproteobacteria; order Burkholderiales; family SG8-41; genus UBA5216. Next base: position 3,762 of record CAMDDY010000315.1, on the reverse strand, counting down.
GACATCGCCCCCGCGCCGCCGTTGCTTGAACGCCCCACCGTCACCTGGGATTTGATGGAAATCAACCAGCCCTTCCCCGCAATGGCCTGGACGCCCACGCGCGACGACAATATTGAATGGTGCGACGACGTGCGCGACGAGTTGCCGCTGTATCGTGAAGGCGCATCGCCCTTGCTGCATCCCGGATTAATTTTACGGCAAGCCAATTTCGCGCTGCGTAGGCGCTTCATCATCCCCGCATGGATACACGCGGCCAGCCGCATCACGTTTTTTGAGCCGCTGCGCGTTGGCCCCGACTACGAAGTGCGCACCATCCCCGAAGAAAAATGGAACCACAAAGGCCACGAGTTTGTGCGGCTGTATGTGGCCGTGCGCCGCACGGATCACGGCGGGCCCACGGTGGCTGAGATGTTGCACACCGCGATTTTCCGTCCGCGGGTACGCGTGGACAAATCTTAGCAATAGGGAGTCAGACGTATGAAACGTTGCGCTGCATTGCTGTCATGGTTATTGCCTGCACTGGCATCGGCGCCGCTCAGTGCAGCCGCCGCAGCCGATGCCTACCCCACAAGGCCCATCCGCTTCGTCGTGCCCTTCGCCCCCGGCGGCAGCTCTGACACCATCACGCGCCTGCTGGGGCCGCGATTGGCCGAGCAGATGGGACAACAATTCGTACTCGACAATCGCGCCGGCGGCAATGGCGCCATCGGCACGCAAATCGTGGCGCAGGCCGCGCCCGACGGCTACACCATCGGGCTTGCGTACATCGCCACACTCGCCACCAACCCGGCGATCTCCGCAGACGTGGGCTACAACCCGCTCAAGGATTTCACCGCGATCACGCAGCTAACCGCATCGGCGAATGTGCTGGCGGTGCATCCTTCGGTCGGCGCGCAATCACTCAAAGAACTCATCGCGCAAGCCAAGGCCAAGCCGGGACACTTGAATTACTCCTCCGGCGGCATCGGCACCATCGGCCACTTGAGCGCCGAGTTGCTGCAACACGCTGCCGTAATCAAGTTGAATCACATCGTTTATAAAGGCAGTGGGCAAGCGGTGATTGATCTGCTGGGCGGGCACGTCGGCATTATGTTCAGCGGCATGGCGGCGGTGCAGGGCCACGCGAAATCCGGCAGGTTGAAATTGCTGGCCGTCACCGGCAAGGCGCGCATGCCGATAGCCGCCGATGTGCCCACGATTGCTGAATCCGGTTATCCCGGCTTTGAAGCGGTCGGCTGGTTTGGGCTGGTGGCGCCCGCGCGGATGTCAAAGCCGATTGTGACGCGCTTGAACACCGAAACGATCAGAGCCATTAACACGCCGGAAGTGCAAGCGCGCCTGACGGCCATCGGCTTTGACGTGGTGACCAGCACGCCCGAAGCCTTCGCGCGTTACGTCGAGATCGAAGTAGTGAAGTGGCGCGATCTGGCGAAACAGATGGGGCTGCAAGCGAAATAAATCGTGGGGCGGGAGCCATCCCGCCTTTCGCGATTTTTTTGGTAATTACAGAAGGCAGGATATCTCCCGCCCTACAATCCGGCTAACGTCACGCCACCAGCAAATCAATCAACGCCCGCGCTGAATGCCGCTCAATATTCAGCGCCACATCAGCAATGCGCTCCACCGGCAATTGCGGGTTATTGCCCGCGAGTTTGCGGCTGATGGCTGCGGCGTCCATGGGTGCGGCGAGTGAGCCGGTGGGGTCGAGGATATCCACGCGCATCCAGTCGTTGTTTACTTTCGCCGCCACCCAGCCGGCGAAATGCACGGGGTAGAGTTTATCCAGCGCGGGGTCATCCACCAGTTCGAGCGTGGCCGCGAGCTGGCCCAGCGCGGGGTCGTGCATTTTTGCTTCGCTAAATTGTTGCGGCAACACCTGGCCGTCGGTCAACGCCGCCGCCAGACAGTAACGCAAGCTCATCTGCGCGTTTAACGCGCTGCTCGGTGTGTAATCAAAACCGCATTGCACATCAACCACTTTGCTCATGCCCACCTGCACCGGGCGCGCAGGCTCCCACGCATTGCCCATGCGGCGGCGTAGCTCCAGCGCGGCGTCGATATACGCATGCGTGCTGCCGCAGCACGAATACGGCTTGATCGACACCGCATCCAGGTGATACACGCGGCCCAGTTCGTGCGTGAGCGGTACCACGGTGGATGCATCGGAATACGCTTTCAAAAAACCGCCATCATCGGTTTCGTAAATCTGCGTCGGGCCGGTAAAGCCCGCTGCCGCAAGCTCGGCCGCCAGCACCCCGGAATGCGCGGCCTTGCCCGCGTGCAGCCGTTTGCTCATTGCGCCATCCGCGTTAAACGCCCACAGCCCGCTGCCTTGTGTGCCTGCCAGCCCCAGCGCCCACGCCGTGCGCTCGGCATCCAAGCCCATCAACACCGCACACGCCGCCGCCGCGCCAAAGGGGCCGCACACGCCGGTTAAATGCCAGCCACGCAGTCGCGCCGCAGACGGCTGCAACGCGAGACTCGAACGGATCATCACTTCGTAGCCCGCCGCGATGGCCGTCACCAGTTGCTCGCCGGACGCATTGCGTTCTTCGGCCATGGCCAGCGCCGCGGGTATCACCACCGCGCCCGGATGCAGCTTGGCGTTGTGATAGTCGTCAAGCTCAAACGCGTGGCACGAGGTGCCATTCACCATGGCCGCATCCGCTACGCGCAAGCGTGGCTGCGTATCGTTCCACACACGGGCGCGCCCCGCCGTGCCGCCGCCGGCTTGCGCCCACTGGAGCAAAGCCTGTGTCCATGGCGTCGCATAGCCATACACACCGCATCCCACGGTGTCGAGTATCGCGAGCCGCACCACGTGCCGCGTGCGCTCGGGCAAATCCGTGTAGGCCAGCGTGGAAATCCAGCGCGCAAGCTGCATCGTCGCGCCGTTGCCGAGTGTGTGATCCGAAGCCATGCGTATTTCTCCTGTTGATAGAGCCGATATTTTGCGGAATGTTATTACAGATCACCGGCATCAGCATGAAACATTCCGCGCTAGAATGGCCGCTGCCGAATTGCGGCACTCCACACCACGCACTCATGAACAGCAAACCTCATATCCTCATCGCGGGCGGCGGCATCGGCGGCCTGACCGCCGCGCTGGCGTTGCTCAAACGCGGCTTCGACGTTGACGTGTATGAGCAAGGCCGCCGAATTGCGCGAAGTCGGCGCGGGCGTGCAGTTAAGCGCGAACGGCATCCGCTCGCTGCACGAACTCGGCGTGCTCGACGCCTTCCACGCGCTGGCGTGCGAGGCCTCGGGCAAGGAAATTCGCTTGTGGGACAGTGGCCAGACGTGGAAACTTTTTGATCTCGGCACGGAGTCGGTTGCGCGCTATGGCTTTCCGTATTACCTCGCCTATCGCCCCGATCTGCTGGCGGTACTGGCCGACGGCGTGCGACGCGAGAAGCCGGATGCCATCCATCTGAATGCGCGCTGCACCGGTTTTGCGCAATCCGCGGGCGATGTCACGCTTCGCTATGAAAGCGCGGGCAAGGCGCATCAGACGCATGAGGCGCGCGGCGATGTCCTGATCGGCGCGGACGGCATCCATTCGCGCATCCGCGAAACGCTGTTCGGACATGACCAGCCGGTATACACCGGCATGATGTCGTGGCGCGGCGTGATTCCGATGGAAAAAATGCCGCCGCACATGCGGCGCATGATCGGCACCAACTGGGTCGGCCCCGGCGGGCATGTGGTGCATTACCCGGTGCATCGCGGCGAATTCATGAACTTCAACGGAATCATCGAGCG
>CAMDDY010000314.1 GCA_945893125.1 Bordetella parapertussis | reverse complement strand
CTCTGCCGCCATGCACTACCTCAACCATCGCCCCAGAAAATGCCTCGGCTTCAAAACACCCCACGAAGTCTTCTGGAAGAAGCTACACTCGCATCATAACGCGGTTGCACTTCAGACTTGAATCCGCCATTCCTTGTTGCGTGACGTTGAGTATTTTGCCGCCATCGCGGAACACGGGCAGGTGCAACGCGCCGCCGAAGCGCTGGGGCTGAGTCAGCCTGCGTTGAGCATCAGCCTGCGCCGGCTGGAGCAATCGATGCAAACCAAGCTGCTCAAGCGCACGCCGCAAGGCGTCGAACTCACCAGCGTGGGTAAAGCGCTGCTCGCACGCTTCGGCAAACTGCGGCTGTCGGTGGAAGATGTGACGCGAGAGGTTGCCGATTTGAGCAGCGCGCGCATGGGGCACTTGCGCATCGGCATGGTGGCGGGGTCTTCGCTGCACCTCGTGCCCACGGCCTGCGAAACACTGTTGAAGGACGCGCCGGGCGTAACCTTCAAACTCACCGTTGGCGACACCAATGCCATGCTGATGGGCGTGCGTAACGGAGAATTCGACCTCGCGATCTCCGTACTCCATGCCTCGCATTACGAGGACTTGACCGTGGAGTTTTCGCATGACGACACATTTTCTATCTACGCCTCGGCCAGCCATCGGCTCGCCAAGCGCAAAGCGTTGACGCTCGCTGATCTGGCGAAGGAACGCTGGGTGCTGGCGGACGCCAACTCCCAGTCCGCGCAACGATTGCGTCAGGCGTTTAGCGATGCCGGGCTGCCGCCGCCCACGCTCGTGATCGAGACCACTAATCCATCGCTCAGGCATCATTTGGTAGCCGGCTCCGATTTACTTGCGCTGAGTTCAACACTGGCGGTGCGCTACGTGGCGCCGAGATTTGACATCGTGGAATTGCGCGTCAAGGGCCTTGCGCTTTCCCGCCGTGCCGGCGTGATTTACCGCAAGGATGCCTACCTGCCGCCGGTGGCGTTTCGATTTATCGAGATCCTAAAAGCGACGGCGAAGGAAATTACCAGGGAAAATCGTTAAGACGTGAACGTATGCGTAACTGCGAATCCGTAGCGTGCGCTGTGCGCACGACCGTCTTTGCGTACCACACCGAAAATGCCGTGCGCACGGCGCACGCTACGTTCTACGTTCGTTGCCGCGCTCACTGCGCGCGCAGCCCAATCAGCTTCGCCACTTTGGTATAGGCCTCGATATCCGCGCGTATGATTTGGTCGAGTTCTTCGGGGGTGGATGTCGCGGGCACAAAACCCATGCCCTGCATCTGCACTTTTACATCGGGCAGATCCAGAATGCGTTTGATCTCTTTCGCGAGCGTGAGCAAAACGGGGCGAGGCGTGCCCACCGGCGCCATCAGTCCGTAGGAGCCGTCGCGCCGGTAACCGGGCAACACTTCCGCCATCGCGGGAACGTTGGGCAATAGCGGCGAGCGCCGCGGCGCTATCACCGCGAGCGCCAGCATGCGTCCATCCTTGATCAGCGGCAGCGCGGGGCCGAGCGGGGTGGCGACATAGTGAGCCCGTCCCGCCATGACTTCGATCATGGCTTCATAAATCCCGGTGCGAATCGTAGGGCAGGTTGGTCTGCACCGCCGCGCGGATGGCAAATTGACCCGATTGCAGCAGCAGCGTGTAGCCGTCCGGTGTTGCCTTGGCGACGACGTTCGCGCCTATCGCGCCACCCGCGCCGCCGCGGTTGTCTACGATCACCGGTTGGCCGAAACTCTCGCTCATCTTTGTGCTCAGCATGCGCGCCACGATGTCGTTCTGGGTGCCGGCGGCGCCGGTGACGATGCGTATCGGTTTGGCGGGGTAGGTTGGATTGGGTTGCGCGAGACCCGGCGGCGCTGCCATTAGCGCCGTGGCCATGAAGGTGACGATGGCGACGATAGCGTGCGTGGTTTTGGAGAATACGTTCATGGCGCTTTTTTTGGGCCTTGTTGATTTCGAATCGACTGCGGATGCTCCGGCGGACCGAAGGTCGTGTCAAGCGCCGCCGCGCCGGGCGGGTATGGGATCGAGGTAAAATAGCCGCGCAAATTCCGCATCCTTTTCAAGAGTCATCGTGAACGACGCCACCTCAATACGCAACCGCATCCTGCGCGGCCTCGCGCTCAACCGCACGCCGGGCTATCACTTTACCGGCAATTTTTTAAGCCTGTCTTTCGAGAAAAACACCGAGCAGGACGCGCGGCTTTCGATGGCTGCCGGGCCGCACAATGTCGAGGCCAACGGCAATGTCAGTTACGGCGCGCTGGCGGTGCTGGCGGATATCGCGCTGGCCGCCAATGTGCGCGCGGGGCATACACCGGCGTCGCGTCTAGCGACAGTGCAGATGAATCTGCAATTTACCGGTGCACCGATGACGGGGCGGCTGCATGCCGCATCAAAGTTGCAAGGCTATGTTCAAAACGTGACCAGCGTGCAGGGCGCGGGGCAGGTCACTGTCACGGCCAACGGCAAGCCGGTGTGTTATGGCGTCGGCACCTTTATGGTATTGAATCCGCCCAAGGGCGTGGCCTTGTATCCGATGTCGCACCGTCAGGACAGCGATGCGGATGTTGCGCCGCTTGCCGAGGCGGAACTGAATCGTGACGAACGCCGCGTGCTGGCGCTGACCGATGCCGCTCTTGCCGACACGCACAAGGGCGGTTCGTTTATTCGCCGCTTCTGGGGTTTTGACACCCATGCCATTACCGGCGGCGCGTCGGGCAAGCTCCAAAACGGCCCGCACGTGGGCAATCGCGTGGGCCATTTGCAGGGCGGCGTGACGATGGGGTTGGGCATCGCTACCGCCGAAACGGCGTTGCCCGCAAGCTGGACATTGAGTGCGGTGACCGCGTGGTACATCAGCCCCGGCGAGGGGCGCGTGATCAAGGCGAGATCGAAGATCATTCACCACGGGCGATTGACCAGCGTGGTGCGCACCGAGATTACCGGCAAGAACAAGCGGCGCGTGATGGAAATGATTACCACGCACGCGCATAAGTCCGGGTAGCTTGCGCATGCCGCTGCGAACGACCTCCGGCAAGCACGTAGATCCGCGTAAGGGTCGAGGCGCCGCGATCAACCCGGAAGGACGCTTCGAGAAAGTGGAGCGCGAGGCCTATGACGACGGCTGGACGCAGGAAATTTACGATGGCGGCTCAGACGCGCCGGCGCTAAAAACGCAAATCACCGAAGAGCGCGCAGCCAGCATCATTTCGCGCAACCAGTCGCCGGATATTCCGTTCACGCAGTCGATCAATCCGTATCAGGGCTGCGAGCATGGCTGCATTTACTGCTACTCGCGGCCCACGCATGCGTATCGCAACTTGTCGCCGGGCGTGGATTTCGAGACGCGCATTTTCGCCAAGGTAAACGCGGCGCAATTGCTGCGCAAGGAATTGTCGAAGCCGGGCTATAAATGCGAAGTCATTTCACTCGGCGCGAATACCGATCCGTATCAACCGGCGGAAAAGAAACTCAACATCACGCGCGGCATACTCGAAGTGTGCGCCGAGTTCAACCAGCCGCTGGGTATCGTTACCAAGAATGCACTGGTGGAGCGTGATCTGGACATCCTCGCGCCCATGGCGCAAAAACGGCTGGTGAATGTTTTCATCTCTGTGAACAACCTCGATCACGACATCGCGCGCCGGCTGGAGCCGCGTTGTGTCGCGCCGCAACGGCGCATCGACGCCATCCGCACGCTGGCGCAGGCGGGTGTGCCGGTGGGCGTGCTGGTGGCGCCGGTGATCCCGTTTCTCACCGACGATCAAATCGAAGCGGTGCTCGAAGCCGCGTTCGCCGCGGGCGCGACGCAGGCAGGTTACGTCGTGCTGCGGCTGCCGTACGAAGTCAAAACGCTGTTCCGCGACTGGCTCGAACGCCACTATCCGCTGAAGGCCAAACATGTGATGAGCCGCGTGCATGAACTGCGCGGCGGTCGCGACAACGATCCGAATTTCGGCAGCCGCATGCGCGGACAGGGCGAGTTTGCCGAGTTGCTTGCCAAACGGTTTGCCATTGCCAAGCGGCGTATCGGTTATGACGCGCGCGGGCGCATGTTGCGTAATGCGTTGCTGGATACCACGGTGTTTCGTGTGCCGGTTGAATCGAGCCGGCAGATGCGCTTGTTTTAGGTTTTCGGACGTGCGAGCGATAGACGTCTGCGTTTGCCGCGAATGTCCCGACACGCAACCGTTAAATTATTGACGCTCCATAACGACCAGATACCCATTGACCGGATCGCCGTAAGACACGCGAAGATGCTCCATTTTCAGGTGATGAATCATCAAGTCATGGTCGGCGGCTAGTTTGGACAGGTATGGGGAAGAATGGGCATACCGGCACGATGGGCTTGGCTGGAGCCGGTATCCCGGAGAATCGCCTTGCGCGGATTCGTAGTCTGGTAACGACTCTAGCGCTTCTACCGAGAAAGCGAATAGGCCTCCCGCGCGAAGCAGTCTGCAGGCTTCCCGTGCTATCTCATCGAGCTTTCCCAGATAGATAAACGTATCCGTGGCAATGACCAAATCGTAGATTGAAGCCGCTTCGTTTTTCATCATCGTGAGCAGATCGGAATGTTCCAGTCGATGGTAGTGGTTTCGCGCCCGCGCCTTTTGCAGCATTTTTGCGGAAAGGTCAACGCCAATCAATTGACTGGCATAGGGCGCTATTTCCAAACCAGCCAATCCCGTGCCGCAGCCGAGATCCAGAACATTCCATTTTCCAGGCGCCGGCGCGGATACCTGCGCAATCAGGGCCAGTAAGTGTTTTGGCGTTTCATACTTGAGACTTCGCAAATGGGCATCGAAAGTATTCGCAAAACCATCGAACAATTTCTCGATGTATTGATCAGGCGCGCGTTCGGGATTGCTGCCGGTTAATGAGGCCATCAGGTGCGCCGCCATGCCGTCATCGGGGTCAAGGCTGATTGCTTTCTGAAAACAGGCCAGCGCCTCGGTTTGCCTGCCCGATACCAGAAGCGCGCAGCCGTGTGCATTGTGTGCCCGCGCAAAGTCCGGTTTAAGGCGAAGGGCGTTTTGAAAATAAACCGCGGCGTTTTGGGCGTCCGCGCGTTCCAAAAGCGTAACGCCCAAGCCGTAGTGGGCCTCGGCAAGATCGGGCGCGATTTCAAGCGCGGCGCGGTAACTGCGCGCGGCTTCCACGAGTTTGCCCTGCTCTCTGAAGGCGTCTCCCAACACGTTATGCGCTTGCGCGAATTTAGGATCGATTGCGAGCGCCTTTCGATAGTGCCGTACCGCGTCATCGACAGCGCCGGCTTTCAGGCACGCATCCCCTAAACTTTTGTATTCCGCACTTTCTTTTTTAGCTGAAGTTTGTGGCGCCGATTCGCGTAGGGAACCCCCGGCGATTTTTGCATTTTCGGGTGCCGCACTCGCGGGGCGAACTTTTTTGAGCCACTCGAACATATTTTGATTTCCTGACCGCGCGAATATTGCTGCATGCAAGCCGGCTGCCGGTGAACGGTGTAACGAATATTCTTCAACGATACCAATAAAATCAAAGCACTGAAAGTGTGAGATGTAGTGAGATGCAGGGTGCGTTTCGCGTACGCGGTACGAGTGTGACCGGTGCGCGACGCGCACCCTGCACCTGCTATCCTGGCGTCTACGCGAAGTGCGAAGCGCTCGGTTGGCCGATTATCTGCATGCCGCGCATGAAAAAATATTACCGGATCAATCTGTGCGGCAATGCGTACGATTCCGGCAATGCCGCGCGCCTGTTGAAGATAGGCGTGTAGTTATGTCAGCGCGCTCCAATGTGGCGCGTTATTGGCTGTGCCGGGACTGCTCTCGGTGGGCGGTCTAACTATTTAACTAATTGTTTTTAATCAATAATGTGGAGAACTTGCAATGAAGAATCTGATTGCGATGGCTTGTTTCATGCTGGCTGCTTCGCCGCTTGCGTTTGCTCAGGACAAAGCGAAGGACGATGCGAAAAAAGCGGCGCCCGCTGCCGCTGTCGCGCCTGCTCCCGCAACGACTGCGACACCGGCACCGGCAAAAGCGGATGCCGCCAAGGCAGCTGAAAAGGCC
>CAMDDY010000313.1 GCA_945893125.1 Bordetella parapertussis | reverse complement strand
CACGCCCATCGAGGTAATCGCCATGATGTAGAGCAGGCTTGCATCGATATTGGCGAGCACCATTTCCGGATCGAACGGCACCACCGCCCACGCCGCCAGCGCCGGCATGATGGTTAGCACCGGCGCTGCCACGAACAGCAGCTTGTTGGAGCCGGAAGGAATAATGATTTCCTTCATCATCAGCTTGACGCCATCGGCGATGGGTTGCAGCAGCCCCATCGGCCCCACGCGATTCGGCCCCAGACGCAGTTGTATCCAGCCGATGACTTTGCGCTCCCACAGCGTGAGGTAGGCCACGCACAGCATGATCGGCGCCACAATACAAACGATCAGCAATAAGGTGTTGACGCCGTACAGCACGTAGGGCGCGATCTCGTTGCCGAATAGCGCGACCACCACGGTCGTGAGCAAGCCCCACAGCCAGTAGCCGAAATTCAAAATAGGCTGAAATATCGCGCTCACACCGCTACCTTTTGCGTCGCTTGCTGAGCGGCAACACGTTCGAGGGTGAGTGCGACCGACGCCGCCCCCAGCGCAGCGGTTTCTACACGCGCGGTGGCCAGCCGCATGCAATCCGCGGGCAGTTTGTCATCTATCGCGTACGCAACCACCGCCTCGCCGCCGCCCTGACACACGCGCACGCTGTCGCCATCGCGCAAACCCAATTTGCCGGCCAGCGCGCGATTCATGCTCGACAATGGCGGCAATCCATCGCGTGTTTTTTGCAGCGACGGCGCACGGCGTGTTATCGCATCGGCCGCGTAAATCGGCGTTTCAGCGATGCGTTGCAACCCGCCAGCCGCAGTCGCACCGGTCGTCACAACATATGATAAGTTATTGTTTTTATTGATATTTTTATTTTCGATTCCCAGCACCTCCAGGCGCACCTCATCAGCGCTTTGCTGATCAAAGCCCGCGAGCCCGAGCAGGTTACCCAGCACGCGCAACACCTTCCACGCCGGACGCGTTTCGCCCAACGGCTGCACCACACCCTGGAAACTTTGCGCACGGCCTTCGGTGTTAATAAACGTGCCCGCGGTTTCGGTGAACGGCGAAATCGGCAACATCACGTGCGCGTAATCCGTGGCCGTGGTTTGATAAGCGCTCAGCGCCACCACCAACTCGGCCTGCTTCATCGCGACAATGGCTTGCCGTGGATTGTGCATATCAAACTCAGGCTCGGCGCCGAGCAGCACATACGCCTTGAGCGGCTTCGCAATCATCTGTGCTGCATTCGCGCCCGCGTTCGAGGGCACGGCATTCGCAACGTAGCCACCCACGCTGTTGGCGGCTTCACCCAAAAAGCCCAAGCGCCCACCGATGATTTCCGCCAGCGCTTGCGCGAGTGCATGCAGTTGCGCGGCTTGCGCTTGATGCTGCGCGAAGTTGCCGAGGAACACCGCGACATTTTTGCCGTCCGCGAGGCTGGCGGCGATGCGTTGCGCGTTATCCGCGACAGCGACATGGGCAACAATCGCGCTCACGCTTGGCGGCACGGTCGCGTTTTTCGCCGCTGCCGCCGCGTTCACCACTTGCGCCAACGCATCCACCAGCGCTGCCGGCGACACAATGGCCTTGTTCGCCACGCGCATCAGCAAATCATCATCCGCTGAATGTAATATATTTATTTTTAACAGTTTTTTTGCAGACTGCCGAAGCCGGTGCGCGATCAGCGGATGATCCTTGCGCAAGGTCGAGCCCACCACCAGCACGCGATCCAGTTGCGACACCTCGGCGATGTTCATGCCCAACCACGGCGCACCGCTCAACTTACCATCGGCGCTGAAATCGGCTTGACGCAGGCGGAAGTCGACATTGTTCGATCCCAAACCGCGCACGACTTTTTGCAGCAGATGCAGTTCTTCCACTGTTTGGTGCGGCGTCGCCAGCGCACCGATGGATTGCACGCCATGCGTGGCCGCGATACGTTTCAATTCGGTGGCGACAAAATCCAGCGCCGTCTGCCAATCGACTTCTTTCCACGTTCCGCCTTGTTTGAGCATCGGGCGCGCAAGCCGTTGATCGGAATTCAGCGCTTCATACGAGAAGCGATCTTTATCCGAAATCCAGCATTCGTTAATCGCTTCGTTCTCGGTCGGCAGCGCGCGCATCACGCGGTTTTGCTTGATCTGCAAGGTCAGGTTCGAGCCTAAACCACAGTGCGGGCTGATCGACTGCTTGCGTGTCAATTCCCATGTGCGCGCACTGTAGCGGAACGGCTTTGAGGTCAGCGCGCCCACTGGGCACAGGTCAATCACGTTGCCCGACAGCTCCGAATCCACCGTCTTGCCGACAAAGGTGATGATCTCGGCGTGCTCGCCGCGACCGATCATGCCGAGTTCCATAATGCCAGCGATCTCTTGCCCGAAGCGCACGCAGCGCGTGCAATGGATGCAGCGCGTCATGTCGGTTGAAATCAGCGGGCCGAGATTTTTGTTCACCACCACACGCTTGTCTTCTTCGTACTGCGAACCGCTGCCGCCGTAGCCGACCGCGATATCCTGCAACTGGCATTCGCCGCCCTGATCGCAGATCGGACAATCCAGCGGATGATTGATCAGCAAAAATTCCATCACGCCTTTTTGCGCGGTCACGGCCTGCTCGGAGTGCGTTTGAACCTTCATGCCGTTGGTCACCGGCGTGGCGCAGGCAGGCAGCGGCTTAGGCGCTTTTTCGACCTGCACCAGGCACATGCGGCAGTTCGCCGCGATCGACAGTTTGCGGTGATAGCAGAAGTGCGGCACATAAATGCCCGCGATGCGCGCGGCGTCCATCACCGTGCTGCCGTCGGGGACTTCCAGCTTGTTACCGTCGATTTCGATTTCTAATGGCATATCGAAAAAAATCAAACCCCTTTTGACGCAGATTTACGCAGATGCACGCAGATTGCCCGCGAATAAATCTGCGTGCATCTGCGTAAATCTGTGTCAAAGGTTTTGAATTTAATTTGTCCTTTATCAAATATAAGGTGCAACCAAACACTTCTTGTGGTCAATGTGGTACTGAAATTCGTCGCGGTAATGCTTGATAAACGCGCGGACGGGCATGGCGGCAGCATCGCCCAAAGCGCAAATCGTGCGGCCCTGTATGTTATCGGCGATGCGATTCAATTGATCGAGGTCTTCATTGCGGCCTTTGCCGTGCTCGATGCGGTCAACCATGCGGTACAGCCAGCCGGTGCCCTCGCGGCAGGGCGTGCATTGGCCACAGGATTCTTCGTAATAAAAATACGACAGCCGCAGCAACGATTTCACCATGCAGCGCGTCTCGTTCATCACGATCACCGCTCCCGAGCCGAGCATCGAACCCGCCTTGGCAATCGAGTCGTAATCCATGTCAGTCGCCATCATGATGTCGGCAGGCAGCACCGGCATCGACGAGCCGCCGGGAATCACCGCTTTGAGTTTGACGCCATCGCGCATGCCGCCCGCCATTTCCAGCAACTTGGCGAACGGCGTGCCAAGCTTGACTTCATAATTGCCGGGACGGGCCACATCGCCCGACACCGAAAACAACTTGGTGCCACCGTTGTTAGGCTTGCCCATGTTCAAGAAAGCTTCGCCGCCGTTGACGATGATCCACGGCACCGCAGCGAAAGTCTCAGTATTGTTAATCGTGGTCGGCTTGCCGTACAGACCAAAGCTCGCCGGAAACGGCGGCTTGAAGCGCGGCTGGCCTTTTTTGCCTTCGAGTGATTCGAGCAGACCGGTTTCTTCACCGCAAATATAAGCGCCGAAGCCGTGATGCGCGTGCAACTGAAAATTGAATTCAGAACCGAGTATCTTGTCACCCAGATAACCCGCCGCGCGCGCTTCTTCGAGTGCTTCTTCAAAGCGCTCGTAGGTATCCCAGATTTCGCCGTGAATATAGTTGTAACCCACGGGAATACCCATCGCATAGGCGGCGATGGTCATGCCTTCGATCACGCTATGCGGGTTGTAACGCAGGATGTCGCGATCCTTGAACGTGCCTGGTTCGCCTTCGTCGGAATTGCACACCAGATACTTCGCGCCGGGATACTGGCGCGGCATGAAGCTCCACTTGAGCCCCGAGGGGAAACCCGCCCCGCCGCGCCCGCGCAACGCCGATTTTTTCACTTCGGCGATGACGTTTTCGGGCGTGATTTTTTCGCTAAGTATCTTGCGCAACGCCTGATAGCCGCCACGCGCCTCGTAGTCCTTGATACGCCAGTTGGCGCCGTCGATGTCCTTCATAATCAAGGCATCGGGGCCATAACTGTCTTTGGCGAACGGCACCCCGGGCAAGCCGATCATTTAAGCTCCTCAATCAGCTTGTCGATTTTGTCGTTCGACATGGCGCACAACATTTGTTTGTTGTTGCGGATAAACACCGGCGCGTCACCACAAGCGCCCATGCACTCGCCTTCTTTCAGTGTAAAGCGTCCGTCCGGCGTGGTTTCATTAAAACCGATGCCGAGTTTTTTCTTCAGATAATCCGCGGCGTGCGTGGCGCCTTGCAAGGCGCACGGCAAATTGGTGCAGATGGTGAGCTTATGCCGGCCGACAGGCTTCATGTCGTACATGGTGTAAAACGTCGCCACCTCGTAGACGGCCACCGGCGGCATATCGAGATATTGCGCCACGCAATCCATGGTCTCGGTCGAGAGCCAGCCTTTTTCATCTTGCGCGATGGTCAGCGCCGCCATCACCGCAGATTGCTTTTCTTCGGGCGGATACTTGGCCACCGCCTTGTCGATTTTCGCCAGTGCTTCAGGCGACAGCACGGTGTTGGCGACTGCGGGCGCGTTCATCTGTCAACTTCGCCGAACACGATGTCCTGCGTGCCGATAATCGCCACCACGTCCGCGATCATGTGGCCGCGCGACATTTCATCCAGCGCCGACAAATGCGCAAAGCCCGGCGCGCGGATTTTCAGACGATAAGGTTTGTTGGCGCCATCGGAAACGAGGTATATGCCGAACTCGCCCTTGGGATGCTCCACCGCCGCATACGCCTCGCCGGCGGGCACATGCATGCCTTCGGTGAACAATTTGAAGTGATGGATCAATTCTTCCATGTTCTGCTTCATGCCCACGCGCGACGGCGGCGCCACTTTATGGCTGTCGATCATCACCGGGCCGGGGTTCTTGCGCAGCCAAGCTATACATTGTTTGACGATATTATTTGACTGGCGCATTTCTTCAATACGCACCAGGTAACGGTCGTAGCAATCGCCGTTCACGCCCACCGGGATATCGAACTTCATCTGGTCATACACTTCGTACGGCTGCTTTTTGCGCAAATCCCACTCGATACCCGAACCACGCAGCATCGGCCCGGTGAATCCCAAGGCCTTGGCGCGCTCCGGCGTTACCACGCCGATGCCGACCGTGCGTTGCTTCCAGATGCGGTTATCGGTGAGCAGCGTTTCGTACTCATCGATATAGGTCGGGAATCGACGCGTAAAATCATCCAGGAAATCCAGCAGCGAGCCTTGGCGGTTTTCGTTAAGATCTTTGATCGCCTTGGCGTTTTGGTGCTTGGTCGCGTTGTACTGCGGCATGCTGTCGGGCAGATCGCGATACACGCCACCCGGACGATAGTAAGCCGCATGCATGCGCGCGCCCGACACCGCTTCATAGGTGTCGAACAAATCTTCGCGCTCGCGAAAGCAGTACAGAAACACCGTCATCGCACCCACGTCGAGAGCATGACAGCCCAACCACAGCAGATGGTTCAACAAGCGCGTGATTTCGTCGAACATCACGCGAATGTATTGCGCACGCAGCGGCACTTGTATGCCGGCGAGCTTTTCAATTGCCATCACGTAGGCGTGTTCGTTGACCATCATCGACACGTAATCGAGACGATCCATGTACGGCACCGACTGAATAAAAGTTTTGTGCTCCGCCAGCTTTTCGGTGGCGCGATGCAGCAGGCCGATGTGCGGATCGGCGCGTTCGATGACTTCGCCGTCGAGCTCCAGCACCAGACGCAGCACGCCGTGCGCAGCCGGATGCTGTGGCCCGAAATTCATCGTGTAGTTTCTGATTTCCGCCATGATTAACCCTTGCGGAACCCTTCGCTATTGCCGTATTGCGCTTCGCGAATGATGCGCGGCGTGATTTCGCGCGGCTCGATGGTCACCGGCTGGTAAATCACGCGCTGCTTGTCGGGGTCG
>CAMDDY010000312.1 GCA_945893125.1 Bordetella parapertussis | reverse complement strand
TCATAACGCGGTTGCACTTCAGACTTGAATCCGCCATGCAATAAACCTAGCAATTCGCCTTGCTTGGATAGTTGTAGTTTTGCCGCGAATTTACTGGCGAGATCAGCCACGCCGAGCAAATGACACTCAAGCGTCTGCCACTCGTCATCAGATGCGCGGTGGTGAGCAGCGAAAGCAGGTATTTCAATCATTGTGGCGAAGCTGTCGTCTTGTAATATGGTTGAATTTCCAGCATGAAACTACATTGCATACGAGAATTATTGCAGTGGTCACTATCAAATCAAGATAGTGAGCCACGTATTTTCTAAATTTCTCCATAAACCCGTAGCGCTGCCCTTATTTGGGCAATGAGTTCCTCGCGCAACCCCACCGGCCCCACAACATCCACCTCCGCCCCATGCCGCAAAACATCCATCACCAGTTCTCTTTCATCCCGATACGGTATCCGCAACTCATATCGCCCATCTACCAGAAATTGCCCAACCTGTTCGGGGTGCCAGCGTTCATCCGCCACCCATCGCGCGCGCTCTTTTGAAAACTGCAATACGGCGATTTTGTTGGCTTTGCCGGCGAAAATGCCGTAGGCGCTGGCGTAGTGTTCGTTGAGTTTTTCTTCTGCAATGTCTTGTGCCTTAGTGTTTGTTTCTAAAGCGTTTTTTACTTTGTCGATGGAAAATTGGCGCAGGCCTTTGCGTAGTTCGCACCACGCATCGAGATACCAGTTGTCGCGATAATGCACGATGCGCTGGGGTGATACGGTGCGTTCGGTGATGTCGTCGCGCCCGCGTCCGTGATAGCGCAGTTGCAGTTTGCGGCGTAGCAGGGTGGCGCTGGCGATGAGGTGAAACCATTCGCCGGTTGGGCGCGCGGCCATGCCGAGTATGCGGATACGGCTGGTGGCTTCGGTGAGACCCAAGCGTTTGTTGTTGAGCAGTTCGTCTATGCGTTTGGATAGCGGTTGCAGGTGTTCGCGCAGCAGGCCGGGTTCAAGGCTTTCAAACAGGCGTTCAAAAACCAGCAGGGCTTGCAGTTCGTGGGTGTTGAACCACAGGCCGGGTAGTTCGTAGGTGCCGCCTTCTGCGGTGCGCTCGTAGTAGTAGCCGCCGCGTTCGTCGTCATAGGGGAGCGGGGCGTGGAGTTTTTCGCGCATAAAGCGAACCAGCCGAAATACAGTGGGCTCGGAGCATTCCAGCTTTTCGGCCAGGTCCGCGCGACTGATGGGGGTGCGGCGGTCACGCAGTACGTCGTGCAGTTTGTAGATACGGTCGAATTTATCCACCGTGCCTCCCGATGGTGTCGTACTGGTTGTTGGTTCAATTACGGTAATGCCGGATACAATTTATCCCGGATTGCCGTTGCGCGCACGAAAATCAGACAGTTGCGGTGGATATCCGCGCTGCCATGACATAATTCCCAAGGCGCATTCGTCAACGTCAGCGGCTTATTGCCGCGAATTACGCCTAGCGCCTGCAAATAAAGCATTCCAGGAAGTGTGCCTATGAAACCCGGTCGAAATGATCCCTGTCCCTGCGGCAGCGGCAAGAAATACAAGCATTGCTGTCTTGTGGCGGCGGGGGTTCCCGAGTCCGCTCCTGCTGATCTGACGTGGCGCAGGTTGCGCAATTTGCTCGAAAGCTTCGGCGCAACGATGTTTCGATTTGTCACCGAGAAGCCCTATGGTCTCGGGGCGCTGCGCGACGGATGGCGAAATTTTATCGGCGAGGAGGATGCCGAGTTTGATCCCGATCCGATGCGCATGCAGTTGTTTATGCCCTGGTTCTACTATTGCTGGACGCCGGACGCCACCGGCACGCAGATTGCCGATGATTCCCTGCGTGCTATTACGCCCGCCGAGGCGTATCTCGCGAAGCGGGGCCGTTATCTTGATCCGTTGGTGCGGCGTTACGTGGAATCGCTGCGCTACGCGCCGATGACGTTTTTCGAGGTGCTCGCGGCGCAACCCGGGCAGGGCATGCGGCTGCTCGATGTTTTTACGCGCGAAGCGTATTCCGTTACCGAGCGCTCGGCGTCAACAGCAGTGCAGCCGGGTGACATGTTGTTCGGCATGCTCGCGACGGTGGATCAACTGCATATGCTCGAGGCGAGCGGCGGTCTGGTTATTTCGCCGATGGAAAAAGCGTCGGTTGTCGCGCTGCGCGCTCGCGTGGCCGCCGGATGCGCGCAGATCACCCGCGAGGTGCTGCGCGATCACGCCCTTGATCTGATCGATCTGTTTCACGAGATCGCGGATCGCATGCAAAATCCACAAATGCCGGAGCTGCAAAATACCGATGGCGAGCCGCTGGCGCCGCACAAAGTTGTATTCGATCTCAAGGCAACGCCGCAGGTTGCGTTTGACGCATTGAAACACCTCGTGTTTGACGAATCTGAAGAGGAGTTGTTGTCTGACGCGGTGTACGACCCGGCGGGCAAGCTTGCGCAAGTGTGTATCGTGTGGCGCAAGGCCGGCAACAAGATGCATGCTGACTGGGATAACACCGTGATGGGCAGAATCTTCATCGACGGCCCGCGCCTTCACGCCGAGGTTAACTCGAATGCGCGCGCCGTTGCCGCGCGAGCGCTGATCGAAAAGCATCTCGGCGCTGGCGTCCACTATCGGGTGACCGAAATTCAATCGATGGAGAAAATGCTTGCCGAGGCGCGCGAATCCGGTGTCAAGCCTGGCAGCGAAGCCGCGCTGGAGAGCGCTCGCCTGGCCGAGATTCCCGAAGTACGCGAGAAACTTAAAGAACTCACGGCCGCGCACTGGGAGCGCTGGGTGGATCAGCCGGTTCCCATGCTCGGCGACCGCACGCCGATGGACGCCGTGAAGGACGCCGACGGACGCGAGATCGTCGAATCACTACTCATTCAGGCGGAGCGTCAGGCGCAAATCATGAAGCCCGCCACTGACGCTGCGGTATTTCGGCGTGTGCGCGTGCGGCTGGGGCTCGTGAAAAACTGATTATTGGGTCGCGCGCCCCAAAAACCCCATCAGCGCCCCGGTAAACACCTCCGCCTGCTCTACATTGGAAAGATGCGCCGCCGACTTAATCATCAGCAATTCCGATCCCGGCAAGTTCTCGTGTATCGCGCGCGCCATCTCCGGCGGGGTGCCGTGGTCTTCTTCGCCGACGATGATGAATACCGGGCATTTGATTTCTTTCAGCCGGTCCAGCGTGTTCACTTTTGAAATGGCCACGCACGCGCCGCCAAAGCCGTCAACGGGCGTGGTGAGTATTTGTTCGCCGATGCGTGCCATCACGTCGCGGCGCGTGTTGCGGTAAGGCGCGGTGAACCAGCGCGCGAGGGTCGTGTCGAGCACGCCGGTCATGCCCTTGGCGCGCGCGGCGGCGACGCGGTCGCCCCACATTTTTTCCGCGTCGGGCGGGCGGCGGCTGGTGGTGTCGGCCAACACCAGGCTTTGAAACACGCCGGGGTACTTGAGCGCAAAGGTTTGTCCGATCATGCCGCCCATCGACAAGCCGACCCAGTGCGTACGCGTGATACCCAGCACGTCAAACAATCCCTTAACGTCATCGGCCATTTGTTCGAGTGTGTAGTCGCCGGCGGGGGCGGTTGATTGACCGTGGCCGCGTGTGTCGAAGCGCAGCACTCTATACTGCTTTGTGAGTTCGGCCATCTGGTCGTCCCACATGTGCAGGTTGCAGGCGAGCGAGTGGCTTAACGTCACCCATGGCTTTGTGTTGTCGCCGGCGATTTCGGTGTTGATTTCAATGCCGTTGGTTTTGATTTTCATGGGGCAGGGCCTTTCAGGATGTTGCGCTGTGAATCAGCGTGTTACAGTAGAAAAAGACTTCAATGTGGATGTTATGTAAGTTGTTGTTTTTAAACAAAATAATATAGTCGGAGGAGCGATAAATGCAGTCATTCACGGAGCATGGGGCGTGTGTGTGGGGCGGGGTGATGGGGTTACTGGCGGCGTGCAGCTTGCCATTGCATGCACAGAATTATCCCGCAAAACCCGTGCGCCTGATCGCGCCATTTCCCGCGGGTGGCTCATCGGACCTGATCGCGCGCATCATCGCGCAGCGCCTGTCGGAAGGTTTTCCCAATCAGGTGATTATCGAAAACCGCCCGGGCGCGGGCAGTAATCTTGGCTCACAGATTGCCGCGCGTGCGGCGCCCGATGGTTACACACTGCTGATTACCAGCGTGACGGCGGCGATTAACGTGTCGCTGTTTAAAAACCCCGGCTACGATTTGTTGAAGGATTTCGCGCCGATCTCCAAGCTCGCGGTGGGCCCCACGGCGCTGGTGGTGCATCCTTCTGTGCCCGCACACAACGTGCGTGAGTTCATCAAGCTCGCGCAATCACGGCCCGGCCAGTTGAACTACGGCTCCGGCGGCAACGGCACGCCCGCGCATATCTGCGGCGAAATGTTTCGCGTGATGGCCAAGGTGAATATTGCGCACGTGCCGTACAAGGGCACTGGCCAGTCGGTGACGGATTTGATGGCTGGGCAAATTCATTTTGTATTTGCCAGCATGCCGGTGGTGTTCCCTCATATGAAAACCGGCCGCTTGCGCACGCTGGCGAGCACCGGTTCCAAGCGCACGCCGCTGGCGCCGGATCTGCCCACCGTCGCGGAAGCCGGTATTCCCGGATACGCATTTGATTCGTGGTGGGGGTTGGTGACCAATGCGGCAGTTCCGCCCGCGATTATCAACACGCTCAATGCCGAAGTGCGCCGCGTGCTGCAATTGCCCGACGTGAAGGATCGCTTTGCCGACCTGGGTATTGATGTGTCGCACGGCACGCCGGCGGAACTGGCGGGCTTCACGCGCGCGGAGATTGATCGTTTCGCCAAGGTGATACGCGATACGGGGATACGTGTGGACTGATCGCGTGAGGCGCAGTACCCGTAGGATGGGTGGAGCGTAGCGCAACCCATCACAAACCGTGGTGCGTGAATAATCGTTGTGATGGGTTTCACCCATCCTACGGTTAGCGCAGCGTAATCGTCAGATTAAAGTCGCCGCGCAGCAATCCCACCGCGTAACTTTGCGCGCCGCGCAGCGCATTTTGCAGCTCGGCGGCGGTTTGCATACGCCGCCGGTTAACCGAATAAATAATGTCGCCGGGACGAAAACCCGCGACCCAGGCCACGCTGTTTTGTTCGACGGCGGACACCACCAATCCGCCGCCTTGCAGCCGCTGAAACAACGGGCTGCCGCGCTGAATGTCGATCACGCGCATGCCGGGTAGTTGCGCGATGGCTTGCCCGTCGCCGGTGGAGACATCGGGTGCTGCGATTTGTGTGCGCACCACGCGTGCGGCGCCTGCACGGTTGATGCGCATTTCCACTTCTTCGCCGATGGGTGTTAGACCCAGCCGCGCACGCAGTTCGGCGGCGTTGCGTATCGGCCGGCCATTGAGTGCGGTGACGACATCGCCCTCGCGCATGCCGGATTTGTCCGCCGGCGAACCGGCTTGCACTACGGCGATAATCGCGCCTTCCAGCGTATTCACGCCGAGTTTTTTGGCGAGTTCCTGCGTGAGATCGGCCATTTCAATGCCGAGCCGCCCGCGCCGCACTTCGCCGTGACGGATGATCTGGTTCATGATCGAGCGCGCCATGTTCGACGGCACGGCAAAGCCGATGCCGACGTTGCCGCCCGAAGGCCCGATGATGGCGGTGTTGATGCCGACCAGCTCGCCGCGCAAATTCACCAGTGCGCCACCGGAGTTGCCGGGGTTGATCGAAGCATCGGTTTGAATAAAATCTTCGTAGCCTTCAACGCTCAGACCGCTGCGGCCCAGTGCGCTGATGATGCCTGATGTTACCGTTTGACCAATGCCGAACGGGTTGCCGATGGCAAGCACGTAGTCGCCGACCTGCATGGCGTCCGAGTCGCCGATTTTCAGCGCGCTTAAACCAGCTGCTTCGATTTGCAGCACCGCGATGTCGGTGCCCGGATCGGTGCCCACCAGTTTGGCGGTGAACTGCCGCCGGTCTTTGAGCGTGACAATGGCGCGCTCGGCATCCTTGATGACGTGATTGTTCGTCAACACATACCCACGCGCGGCATCGACGATGACGCCGGAACCTGCCGCTTGTTCTTTTTGCTGCTGCTGGCGTTCGGGCACGCCGAAGAAGCGGCGAAAAAACGGATCGCGA
>CAMDDY010000311.1 GCA_945893125.1 Bordetella parapertussis | reverse complement strand
GCAGGTAGAGCGGCTCGGCTCTGGCGTAGAGGCCCATCGCTTGGTACAGCCCGGCGAGGTTGTTAAGCCGGATGCTGATCTCGGGGTGATCGGGACCGTGGGCTTTTTCGGCAATCGCCAGCGCGCGCACGAGCAGCGGTTCGGCCTTGGCATATTGGCCCATCGATTGATACAGTGCCGCGAGATTGTTGAGGCTGTCGCCGGTGTCCGGGTGGTCGGGGCCTTGGGTTTTTTCGTCAATCGCCAGCGCGCGCAGAAGCAGCGGCTCGGCCTTGGCGTATAGGCCCATGGCTTGATAGAGCGCCGCCAGATTGTTGAGGGCCGTAGCGGTGTCCGGGTGTGCGGCGCCTTGGGTCTTTTCGACAACCCGCAGTGCGCGCAGGAGCAGCGGCTCGGCCCTGGCGTATTGGCCCATGGCGCCATAGTGCTGTGCAAGGTTATTCAGCCGGATACCGGTGGTGGCGTGTTCAGCGCCCAGCACGCGCTCGGCAATGGCGAGGGCGCGCTGGTAGAACGTCAGCGCTGCATCATATTGTCCCAATCGCGCGAGCGTCTTGGCGATATCGTTAAGGCTGATGGCGCTGTCCGCCGACTCGCTGCCGGTGCGGCGCTCCCGCTCGGCCAGCACTTGCCGGTATAACGGCAGCGCTTCGGCGTATTGGCCCATGCGGAACAAATCATCCGCGTGGAGATCCTGAACGTCGGCGAGATCCTTGTGTGCCGCAGCGGTTTGCGGCGACGGCTCGCCGTGCAGTTCGGCCGTAACGCGCAGACGTTCTTGCAGCAACGTGATGGCCCGCGGGCGGTCCTTGGCCTTTAACGCCGCAATGGCTTCAAGCTCAAGGGCGCGCGGCGCGACGTTGTTCTGCGCGTAAGCTGGCGATGCCAAGGCCAGCGAAATCACTACAAGCCATAGCATGGCGAGAATGTGTACCGGAAAAATGGTTGGGAACAAGCCAATAGACCGGGTTTTTTTTGCCCAAAGCCGTGACCGGATAAAAACATCGGACTACCTGTTTTCAGCGCGCATCGAAAACGCCAGCAGCACCACCGCAATCATCAGCAGCACCAGCGCGGAGAGCGCCAGCGACCAATGAATGCCGATCGCAGCACCCAGTATGCCGACAGTGATGCCGCTGAACGCGCGCAGTCCGTTGTTCGACATATTGTAGAGGCCGATCATGCGCCCGCGCAGGTTGGGCGGCGCGTGGATTTGCACCAGCGTTTGCGCCATCGCGTTGAACGTCAGGTTCAGAAATCCGGCGACAAACATCAGCGCCACGGCGAGCGGGTAGTTGTCGGTGACGGCAAACCCCGTGATGGCGATGCACCACAAAATGGTGAGGATGATCGCGGTGCGCGGATTGGCCTGCAACAGGCCGCGCGCTTCGAGGATCATGCCGCCGATGAAAGCGCCGCCGGCGTTGGCGGCGAGCAGCACGCTGTAGGAGTACTCGGCTTTTTCGGTACCGAGATCATGGGCGAACTCGGGCATCTGCGCCTGAAAAGCATTGCCGACGAAAAACGACGACACGCCCGCCAGCGCGATCATGCTGATGAGGATGCGATTGCCTTGCGCCAGGCGCAGAGTGGCCAGCGTGTCCGCGAGCCCGCCGGCGCGCTTGTCGCTTATTTGTTGTTCGGCGGTACGCGCCTTGCGTTGGCCGTGCGGGGTTTTCGCCAGCCACACGATCAGCGGCAGATAAATCAATAGGTTGATGATCAGCCCCACCGCCGCGCCGAAGAGCAGCATCAAGCCGCCGCCGATGGCCGGCCCCATCAAGGTGCCGAGCTGGCGGCTGGTGGCATTCAGCCGCACCGCGCTTTGCAAATCCCTGCCGCCGCCGACGATATCGTGGATCAGCAATTGGCTCGCCGGTATCCACAACACGCCCGCGATGCCGTGTATGGTGAGCAGCACCACCGCGTGCCATTCCTCGGTGGTATCGGTCATGAACAAAAACGCCCAGCCGAGCGACGCCACCATGTACAGCACCATCGCTAACTGGATCAGGCGGCGGTTATCAAAGCGATCCGCCAGCGCACCGGAGTACACCGAGAACAGCAAGAACGGCAGCCAGTGAGTGAGTATCGCAATGCCCGCCAGCGTGGGCGAATGAAACTTCTGATACAGCACCCAGTAGCTGATCACATGCTCAATGTTGTCCGCCATCATCGCCAGCGCGGTGGTGATGAAATACAGGCGGTACTGCGGATGACGCAGCGCGGCGAAACTTTTGGGTGGATCTTCGCGTGCGGAAGGTGGTGCGGCGGGGTCGGACATAAAAGCGATTGTAGCCGGTCTGGCATGGCGAAATGGCCCGCGCCGGTGTATTGTTCCAAACAACTTCAGGGAGACGACGCATGCAGCCTCACAAGAAGTACAAACTGTCTTTAGGGATCGGCGTGGTTGCCGCACTGGCGATTCCCGCCGTGCCGACTGTGTTTCTCTGGCTTTATCCGCCGGTTAATCCGACCCATGCGCCGGACACCTGGATGGGAATCGCGGTTGGCACGTTAGATTTGGTATCGTCGTTTGCCGAGGCACTCGTGCAACTGATGTGCGTGGTGGTGCTGGGGCTCATCGCGCTGGGCGCGTCTATCCTGGCGTTTGACGTGGCTTCCGGTGCGAAGTTGTTGCTTGCGCGCAAGTGGCTTTGCGCATTGCCGGTGGTGCTGGCCGTGGCGATGCTGTGTGTGCTAATGCGGGTTTTTCGTTAAGGGAGACAAATTAATATCGTTGGTAAAACGCATTCACGCTGTTTTTCGCTCAATGGCGGCCTGTGAACGGAACTACAGCGCCAGCTTCACGCCATGCCGGTCGATGACCGCTTGATCGAGCGAGATGCGAAAGCCCGGCCCCTCGACCGGTAATCGCCCGGAAGCGTCCGGTCCCGCGAGGGGATGAAACGCCGGATTGGTCCAGTCGAGCATCTCGATCGGCAGACTGCGCGGCAGGCTGGCCAAGAGGTGCATGGAGTAATGCGAGAAACGGTGTCCGCCCACCGTTGCGCCCAGCGCGTTAAGTGCTCGCGCGGCTTCGAGAAAGCGCACCGGCCCGCCGATGTACTGTACGTCGATGATCAGCTTGCGCAGCCGACCGCGCGTATACAGCTCGTAGAGTTCGCGCGCGGCGGTGGATTTCTCTCCGGCCGCTATTGGATTGAACGGGTGGTCGCGCACCAGATGTAATTGGTCATGGGGCGAGGGATCCTCGACCCACATCAGCTTCGCGCTGCACGCATCGAGAAAGGCGTTGGCAATCTCCGCCGTCCAATCCGAGCCGGTTTCGAGCGCCACCGTGCCGGGTTCGGAATACACCTGACGCACGGCCTCGATGCGTTCCAGGTTGTCCGTAAGGTTCCGGTTGACCCGCATCTTCACGGCGCGATAATTGTTTTGCCGGTGCATCGTAGCCTCGGTGATCAACTCAGCAGGCGATTTGTCCAGCCACAGGGAACTCGCATAACAATCCAGGCGCTCGCGTCCCGCCGGACGCCCCCACAGATCAGCACAGGGCACGCCCGCCTGTTTGCCGGCGAGATCCCAGGCGGCCAGACTGACGGCGCTGGCCGCGCACCGGCTCGCAGCACTGCTTTCGCAGGTGGCCTCTTCCTGACGCTCGACATTGATCAGGCCCGCCAGGCCGGGCGCTGCCTCGGCCACGAGTTTGCGGGCAATCGCCGATGCTTGCTCCATGTCCGCCGGTCGCCTGAAGGATGAATAGCCGATGCCGCGATGACCCTTGTCGTCCGACGCAAAAACCAGCAACAAACAGGTTTCAGTCGTTAAGCCTTTGGGCGCCTGGATAGGCGGATCGAGCGGAACGCGCAGATTCCACAGTTCTACGGTGATGCTATTGCCCGGCATTTTTGTACTCCTTCGTGGTGGAACTTATTGATCGTGAGTGCTATTTTAACGTGGCTCGTTCGGCGGCTTCACGCATCTACACCATCACCGTCGTTCCAGCGCAGGCTGGAACCCAGGTTGTAACCCGATCCGAAGGATCAAACATGAAACGCATCCAGTGCAACAAAAGTCCGCTTTGCATCACCGTGTTCGCCGCGCTCACCATGGTGATGGCGACCACCGCCACAGCAGCCGATGATTATCCCGCCAAGCCCGGACGGCTTATCGTGCCCTCCGGCGCGGGCTCGTCATCCGACATCATGGGGCGCATTTTCGCGCAGCGCTTCAGCGAAGCGTGGGGGCAGCCCGTGGTGGTCGATAACCGCGCGGGCGCTGCCGGCATCATCGGCACCGAACTCGCGGCAAGAGCCGCACCCGACGGCTACACCATATTCAACTACGGCATCGGGCAATCCATCGTCCCGGCACTGCACAAAAAGCTCCCCTACAACCACAGTCGCGACTTCACGCCGATTTCGACCTTCGCCATGACGCCCAATTTGCTCACCGTGACGCCATCGCTGGGCGTGACAACCGTGCAGGAGTTCGTCAGCGCGGCCAAGGGCAATGCCGGGCAATGGAAGTATTCATCCAACGGCGTCGGCGGCACGCCGCATCTCACAATGGAACTTTTCAAGGCGGCGACCGGCATCAACATCGTGCATGTGCCTTATAAGAGCTCGGCACAGGGTTTCACCGACGTGGCGGGCGGACAAATACAAACGTGTTTTTTCACCCTGCCGGGCGTTTTGCCCTTCGTCAAATCAGGGCGCATGCGCGCGCTTGCCGTCTCGTCGGCCAAGCGTGCCGAGCAACTGCCCAACGTGCCCACCGTCATCGAATCCGGCGTGCCGAATTTTGATGTCACCGTGTGGCAGGGCTTCGCCGTACCCCGAGGCACACCGCAACACCTGGTCACGAAAATCTACGCCGCGATGATGAAGGCCGTGGCAATGCCCGAACTCAAGCAACGATTTTTCGAAAACGGCGTTGCCGCGGTGCCGATGACCCCCGCCGAATTCGCCCAATTCGCCAACGGCGAAACCGCGAAATGGCAGCGGGCGGTTACGGTTTCAGGACTGAAACCTGAATAGAGGTTGAGCGTGTGCCCGGCCCATCCAGCGCTTAGGCGCAGTATCCGGATTCCGCAAGCGGCCCTGCGGCGTGGCAACAAGGTGATCGCGTAACGATCTTAATGCCTATAATGGACGAATGCGGCTCTTCGCCGAGGGTCAATAGCGTGGGTTCGTGAACTGGTGCTATCGGCCATAAGCCGCCCTCCGCAGTTACATTTCAAAATGACGATTGGTCCTCAATCTGCCCTGTCTGCGGATGCGCGGTCGCTGGCGCTGTTCCAGGCGGCCTGCGCTCGCGTGAAGCGGTCAAACGGCGTTGGTGTGAGGCAATTCGGGCCGATGCAGCGTGCAAATCGTCATCGAGAGAGGAGAATTTTCACCAAACACCGTGCGATTGACCACTTGTCAGGCCAGCGATATAGTCGCCCATGGGAAAAAGGTGGTTTAAATTTCCTATGCTCTGACCCGGCGGCGCGAGGTGACTTGCGCGCGCGGGCGGCCGCGGTCGCGACGCGTGAACATTCACTTTCCATCAATGCGCTGGCGTGCGTTAATTGCGGGACGGCGTGGCGCGTACAGATTCACGCGGAAACTGTGCGCAGCGTTCAATCCGGAAGGGACCCAGATGCTTCATCGCCGCAAACTGGTTATCGCGCTTGGCGCGGGCGCACTCGCGGGGCCGCTCGGCTCCTTCGCTCAACAGCCGGGCAAAGTCTGGCGCGTCGGTTTCCTGTCACCGCGCCACCTGGATTTTGTCGAGTCCGACTATCAGTACGGCCCGTTCCGGCAGGGCATGCGCGAGCTCGGCTATGTCGAGGGCAAGAACCTGGTCATCGAATGGCGCTCTGCTGAAGGGAAATTCGACCGCCTGCCCGGTCTCGCAACCGAGTTGGTGAATCTCAAAGTGGACGTCATCGTGATAGCGGGCACGTCTGCCGCCAGGGCCGCGCAAAAAGCGACCACCACCATCCCGATCGTCATGGGAAACATCGGTGACCCGGTTGGCAGCGGATTCGTTAGAAGCCTCGCGCGGCCTGCGGGCAACATGACCGGCATTTCAAACATGACTGAAGACGTAAGCCTGAAGCAGCTCGAGATGCTGCTTGACATAGTGCCCGGGCTGTCATACGTGGCTGTCCTCGTGAATCCATCCGACACCTTCAGT
>CAMDDY010000310.1 GCA_945893125.1 Bordetella parapertussis | reverse complement strand
TAGGCGACACCACCAGCCCCTTCGCACGCCCGGTCTCCACATAGCGCCGCGCCGCAGTCATATTGTCGAACATCAAATCGATGCGCCCGCCCATCAACTCCTGCGCGGCCATGGCGCCCCCTTTATACGGCACATGCAGCAAATCGAGTCCCAAGCCGCGAAATAAAATCGTGCCCCACACATGCTGCACCGACCCCACGCCCGCCGAGCCGTAGGTGAGTTTGCCGGGACGCTCCCTGGCGTATTTCTGCAACTCCGCGAGATTGCTCACCGGTAAATCGGCGCGCGCAATCAGCAAAAACGGATACGCCGCGATAAAACCCACCGCGACAAAATCCCGCAGCGAGTCGTATGGCAGATTTTTATACAGCAAACCGTTCATCACCATAGAACTGCCGCTGGACACCAGCAGCGTGTGGCCGTCGGGCGTGGCTTTCGCGCCGTATTCGGTGCCGGTGGTCGAACCGGCGCCGGGCCGGTTTTCCACCACCACCGTATTGCGTATGAGATCGGACATGGTGCGCGCCACGTGCCGCCCCGTAATATCCGTGCCGCCGCCCGGCCCCGATGCGACGACAATACGTATCGGTCGCGAACGCAGATTTTGCTCGGCAGCACTTTGCGCCTGCACAGCGGCAGGGTAGGCCAGAACAGCCGCCAGCCCCCACCATCCCCAACGTGTCCGTCGTGTCATGCGCCCTCCCCCAAATTCGCAACCAGCGGTATGATACAGGCCTCGATCGCCGCCCCATAGTAAATAAGGAAGCTAACATGGCCAACGGATTTTCCCTCGCACTCAGTCACGTCGGTTACCTCGTCACCGACATGAACAAGATGGTCGATTTTTACACCCGCGTGATGAAGTTCGTGGTGTCCGATCGCGGCGACCGCGAAGCCAACGGCGCCATCGTGTTCATGACGCGCAATCCAGCCGAGCATCATCAACTGGTGTTCGCCACCGGACGCCCCACCGACTTGAGCTTCAGCATCGTGCAGCAGATATCCTTTCGCGTCGATAGCCTTGCGACCCTGCGCGAGATGTATCACGCCGTGCAAAAAGAGCCGATCCAGAAAATGCTCGGTCCGGTGACGCACGGCAACGCGCTGTCGGTATATTTCCTCGATCCCGAAGGCAACCGCGTCGAACTGCTGATCGACACCCCGTGGTACGTGCCGCAACCGCATCGGCTGGTGGTGGATATCGAACAAACCGACGATCAACTGTGGGCCAGCCTCGAAAAACACGTGCGCGCGACGCCGGGGTTCAGGCCGGTCGAGGAATGGCGCGCGGACATTACGAAAAAGATCGCGGCAGCGGTACGCTAACCGACATTGGGCGGGATAACGCCCGCCCTACTTTTTGCGCGGATTTTTCTCCGCATCCATCGCCGCAAAAACCTCCAGCATGATGCGCCGCGCCGCGGTCGCGCGCGGGATGCCGCAATAGACCGCGGTATGCAAAATAGCCTCTGCAATTTCCTTGCGCGTGACGCCGTTGCGTTGCGCGGCGCGGATATGCAGGCGCAACTCTTCCGGTTGCGCCAGCGCGATCAGCATGCCGAGGTTGATAAAGCTGCGGCTGCGTCGCGACAAACCGGGGCGTGACCACACCAGCCCCCACGCGGCCTTGATGTTGAATTCTTCGAATGCTTCGGTGTACTGGTTGGCTGCGGCGATGCGCCGGTTGACATGCGCCGCGCCCAGCACGGACTTGCGCACGCGCGCGCCTTTTTTGAACAACGGATCTTCGAGGATGGATTTTTTCATCAGTGGCCGCCGCTGCGCAATAAAACGTAACTATTTGTTTTTAAATGATATTTCTTAAACTGCCGCCGCTACCGCATCCCCCATCTGGGTGGTGCTGGCGGTGCCGCCGAGATCCGGCGTGAGCTGCTTCTGTTCGGCGATCACTTTGTCCATCGCGCGGTCAATCAGCGCGGCCGCCGCCACCGCTTTCGCGTCGTTGCGTTTGCGCCCCAACCATTCGAGCAACATCTGCCCCGACATAATCAGCGCATACGGATTCGCAATATTCTTGCCGGCGATATCCGGCGCGGAACCATGCGTGGCCTGCGCCATCGCTTGGCGTTCGCCGCACACGAGACCCGGCGCGAGGCCCAAGCCGCCAACAATGCCCGCACCCAGGTCGGTCAAGATGTCGCCGAACTGATTGGTGGTGACCACCACATCGAATTGCAGCGGATTCATCGTCACCTTCATGGCGAAGCCATCGACCAGCACTTCGTTGAATTTCACCTCGGGGAATTCTTTTGCCACCTTGCGGCATTCTTCGGCGAACATGCCGCACACCAGGCGATAGGTTGGCTCTTTATGCACAGCGGTAACCAACTTCATTTTGCGCGTGCGGGCGATCTCGAACGCCGAACGCGCCACGCGATTCGCGCCCTTGCGCGTGACCACGCGCGAGCCGATGGAGATGTCGTCGTTCGGGCGAAACTCGCCCGCGCCGGCCACCACGGTGTCACTCGACTGAAAACCTTCGGTCACTTCGCGCAGAAAAACGATATCGACGTCTTTGTGTACCGAGGGAATATTCGGATACGACTTCACCGGCTTGATGTTGGCGTAGAGCTCAAACCGTTTGCGTACCGGCGGCATGATCCACGTCGGGTCATTGCGCGGATAGGCGTTGTGCCCGATGGGGCCGCACAGCCAGCCATCGAGTTTTTCCAGCTCGGCCTGCGTCTGCAACGGAAACGTGTGGCCGTGCAACTGGTGGCCGTACAAGCCGATAGCGTGATCACTCCACTCGATGGCCAGCCCGGTTTTCGCCGCCGCCGCTTTCATCACCTTGACCGCTTCGGGCACCACTTCCAGCCCGATGTCGTCGCCCAGCAAAATTCCGATTTTCAGCACTGCGTTTCTCCCTGAATCAAACCTGCGCAAAGTATAGCAGCCGCCGTACTGGTACACCGGTTGACACAGCCGCCAATTGCGGCAAACTTGCCGCCGGCAATCACCGAAGGAGTACCCCATGCGTTTCACACTTTCCCTGATGGCGGCAACCACGGCGGCCTTGGCGTTGGCGCCGGCGGCAACGCACGCCCAAGGCTATCCCAACAAAGCCATCCGCGTGATCGTGCCATTCCCGCCGGGCGGTGGCGTGGATTTCGTCGCGCGCGTGGTCGGGCAAGAATTAACCAAGCGCATCGGTCAGCAAATCGCGATTGATAATCGTGCAGGTGCGAACGGCATCGTCGGGCTGCAAGCCTTGATGGCGGCGCCGCCCGATGGTTATACCGTCGCCGCGGTGTCGGCCGGGCCGCTGGCGATCAATCCGCATCTCTACGCCAAGCTGCCCTACAACACGCTGCGCGATTTCACGCCGATCGCGAATATGATTAATTTTCCACTGATGCTGGTGGCGCACCCGTCGCTGCCGGTGAAAAACGTGAAGGACCTGATCGCGCTCGCCAAGTCGCGTCCCAACGAAATCACCTATTCGCATCCCGGCGTCGGCAACACCGGGCATATCGCGGGCGAGGTGCTGAACGCAGTGGGTAAAGTCAAAACCGTGGGCATCCCTTACAAAGGCACGGCGCCTTCGGTGATTGCGGTGCTGTCGGGCGAAGCGCATCTTACTTACAGCAGCATTCCCACCGCGTTGCCGCATATCCGCGCCGGCAAGTTGCGCGCGCTGGGGGTGGGCAACGCCAAGCGCATGCCGTCACTGCCCGAATTCCCCACCGTCGCCGAAGCCGGCCTGCCTGGCTACGAAGCCTATGCGTGGGGCGGCATGCTCGGCCCGGCCAATATGCCCAAGGATATCGTGCAGCGCCTGAGCCGCGAAATCGTTGCCAGCGTCAACTCCAAGGATGTCACTGACCGCATGCTCAACGAAGGCACCGTGCCCACGCCGTCCACGGCGGAAGAATTCACCGCCTACATCACCTCGGAAATAAAAAAATGGGGCGATGTGCTCAAGACGGCCAATATCAAAGTGGAGTAACCATGATTTTTACGCGTTTTGCGATCACGGCACTGGCCTCGCTTGCATTGAATTCAGCCCATGCACAACCTGCGTGGAAGCCCGATAAAGTCATCGAGATCATCACCTCCAGCGCCGCCGGCGGCAGCAACGACCAGATCGCGCGCGTGGCGCAAAACATTTTGCAGGGCGGGAAGCTGGTGCCCACGCCGCTGAATGTCGCCAACAAGCCCGGCGGCAATCAAACGCTGGCGGTGGTGTATCTGATGCAGCATGCGGCGGATGCGCATTTTCATTTGCTGGCGAATCCCACGCTGCATACCAATTACCTGTCGGGCGTCACCGCGCTCAGCCACAATGACCTCACGCCCATCGCGCTGCTGCTGGAAGAACACACGGTTATTACGGTGCCGACAAATTCGCCGATTAAAACCATGCAGGATTTAATCACGCGGCTGCGCGCCGATCCCGAATCGGTTGCGGTAGGCATCGTCAGCCGCGGCGGGCCGAATCATCTGGCCCTATCGCAAGCGATCAAAGCCGGCGGCGCCGATCCACGCCGCGTGCGTGCCGCAGTATTTAAAACCAACACCGAGTCGATGACCGCCATGGCGGGCGGACATCTGCAACTGGTGGCGTCGTCGGTCAGCTCCGCCATGGCGCAGGTGCAGGCGGGCAACGCGCGCATACTCGCCATCGCCGCGCAACGGCGTCTCGGCGGCACGCTGGCCAACGTGCCCACCTTCAAGGAACAGGGCATCGACTCATGGGTCGCGAACTGGCGCGCGGTATTTGGCGCCAAGGGCATCAGCGCGGCGCAGATCGCCTATTGGGAGGAAACTCTCGCCAAAATGGCCGCCACCGACGAATGGAAAAAACAACTCGATCAACACCATTGGAGCGGACAATTCCTGCGCAACCGCGAATTCAGCAAATACCTGCAAGCTGAATTCGCCACCACGCGCGCCATCATGAGTGATCTTGGTCTGGTAAAAACACAATAAAAACAAATAGTTACGACATACCCCGCGTTATCCGGACTTGCACTGGATAGCGTGTAGTCGTTCTGATATTCTCGATTCACTCCTTTGCAGTCATCCTCATTAATTCAATCCGGAGACCCCCATGAAATACAAAAAGAATGAAGCCAAAGAAGCCGCCAAGGAAATGCTGCGCGGCGTGTGGACTGCCCTGCCGACCAGCTTTATCGACGCTGAACGGCTCGATGAAAAAGGCATCGCCTCGAACCTCGAGCACAGCATCAGCGGTCTCAAGATCGACGGCCACTATTGCATCGGCAACGTCGGCGAGTTCTGGGCGATGACCAACGAAGAGCGCATGCGCGTCGCCGAGATCAATGTCGACGTCAACAAAGGCCGCATACCGCTGATCGCCGGCTGCCATCACCAAAACCCGCTCGAAGCCGCCAGGCTCGCCAAACACTCGCAGGATATCGGCATCGATTTCGTCATCATCCTGACACCCTACATGGCCGCGCGCGGCGACGACGCGGTGTTTGACTATTACAAGGCCGTCGCGGATCGTGTGGACATCGGCATCTGCCTCTTTAATACCAATCAAGGCCATCCGCTGTCGGCGAAGCTCGCACAGCGCCTCGCCACCATCCCCAACATCTGCGGCTACAAGCAAGGCGTGTCGGGCATGGCCGCAGCCACATCGCTGCGCAATACTGTCGGCAGCCAAATCGAAGTCAGCGTCGCCGAAGAAGCGCCGTGGCTTTACAACATCGCGGTGTGCGGCGACCACTGGCTGCTCAACTACTGCCCGCACCTGTATCAAGTGCCCGGCTACCTGCCCATACGCGACTACACCCACGCCGCGCAAAAAGGCGACATGAACAAGGCCGTCGAAATCTGCAAGAGCATCGAACCGCTGCGCTCCACACTCGGCCGCTGGATTCCCGGCTACGGCAGCAGCA
Source organism: Bordetella parapertussis (assembly GCA_945893125.1). Lineage (GTDB taxonomy): Bacteria > Pseudomonadota > Gammaproteobacteria > Burkholderiales > SG8-41 > UBA5216. The sequence continues at coordinate 272 of CAMDDY010000310.1, read as the reverse complement.
ACCGCATGGCCATCGCCGAACAGAAATACTGGATGGAACTCGTCGGCATGGTCGGCGGCCCGGTGCGTGCCCCGTGTGCCGAGATGACCGAAGAGAACAAAAAAGCCATGAAGGCCGATTTGGAGGCAACCGGGTTGATTGCCAAGGCCAAGGCAGGCATGGCGTCGCTGAAACGCGCGGCGTAAACAGCCGTACCGTAGGGCGGGTGAGCGTAGCGTTACCCGCCGTTTTTTGCGCGTTCCACCCATGGCGGGTAACGCTACGCTCACCCG
>CAMDDY010000309.1 GCA_945893125.1 Bordetella parapertussis | reverse complement strand
CCGAGTCCTTGAGAAACTTCCTGCGACTTTCGACGTCAGAAATACTGTCCGCCAATTGCAGGTAAAGCGTTCTGAGATCGGGGGCGCGCAAAGCCGCTTTTTTTGCCACGATTTTAGCGATGGGTCCAAGATAGGTTAGCAGTTGGCTGGCGGCCTTTTCAATATCTTCGGGGCTTAGCGACTGCGGTGTGACACGAGTCTCGACGCCTCCCGGATTGCTTTGACCCGGCTGCGCGGCAATTGCCGGAAGTTTGGAAAGTGCTTCGGCCATAAACGCTTTTTTTTCTGGTTCGCCGCTGATATTCTTTGCCAGCAGGCTGATTAATTGGCCTCCATCCGTTGCGGTACTTGCGGCTTTTTTAATCAGAACCCTGGCGATAGGACCTACGTGCCTGGCGAGCAACTCCTCAATAGCCCGCAGATTTTTGACATCGGACCCCGGGTCTTTTGCTTGCGGCTGGGCAATGGGAATATCCGGTTTTATCGCCTCGGCGTCGAGATCCGTTGCCTCGTCTTCCCGTGGCGTATGTTCGCGTTGTTCGAAAGCAATCAGCACCGCATCTGCAAATTCACCCGCTGTGGAATAACGGTCTTCGGGTTTCTTCGCTAGCGCCTTGCCCACCACGGCGTCAAACGCCTGAGATACCCCAGGGGGTCTCAATTCCGAGGGCCGGCGATGTGGTTCATGGCAGATCTTGTGGCTGATCGTATCGGGTGACCCTTCGAATGGTTTGCGTCCGGTCAGTAATTCATAAAATACTATTCCAGCGGAAAACACATCCGTCCGCCGGTCCACGGTTTGACCGGCATATTGCTCAGGCGACATGTAACTGGGCGTACCCATTACGGAGCCGACGTTGGTCAGATTGGATCTGTCGATACGCGCGATCCCGAAGTCCGCAACCTTGAGCTTGCCGTTGGCCATCACAATAATATTGGCAGGCTTAATGTCACGATGCACAACGCCGTGGTCGTGGGCATAGTCGAGCGCACGCAATAATTGCCCCATAAAACCTATAACACTGGGCACGCTAAATGTTTCGCGTCGTGCCATGCAGTCGCGCAATGAGCGCCCCTCTACGAATTCCATGGCTATGTAGGCGGCGTTCTCATCCTCACCATAATCGTATATAGCGACAATCCCGGGATGGTTTAATCGGCCCGCGGCCTGCGCTTCGTTTTTGAATCTTGCAACGATCTCGCCGGCCAGATGTTGGTCAATCAACTCTTTGCGGATAGTCTTGAGCGCAACTGAGCGTTCTATAAGGGGGTCAAATCCCTTGTAAACGACTCCCATCGCACCTTTGCCCAGTACTTCGAGAACCTTGTACTTTCCGAGTTGGTTGAGTTCCGCCATAAGCCTACGCTATTGTATGCGCCACTTGAAAAATCACTCGTCCAGCATCTTCATTGCCTGTGCGAGGCTCGTGCGCATGCGGCTGAAAGAACCCGACAAGACCGCGATCTCATCTTTGCCCTTAATCACAAACTCGGGAGCGTCGCCTTTGCCGAGGCTTACCTGGTCGGCTATCTGCGATAACCGCGTGACGGGCCGAATCACAATGAACGTTAACATGAGATTCAAGGCAATCGCGATAAACGCAAAGATAGCAGTCAGCGAAATCATGAATACCTTGAAAGTTTCGTCTGCCCGCTTCACAGGCACGGCCAACGGGAGCGATACAATTTGGGCGCCGATAATTTCATTCAATTTCCAGCCGAAACCATTGGCCGGCCCGTACATATCGATCATCGTCTTTGGAGCAGCATCCACGGTACTATGGCAGATTAGGCAGGCTTGGGACTTGATCTCTATAGGCTTGGCAATGTATACCGCGCGGCCCGCCGGCGTTTCGCGCTCGCCGACAATTTCCAGGCGCGCACGATTCTCGCGAAACTGGTTTACAACGTCCGCTTCCCAGTCGGCGGCGCGATCACGGGGATTGGTCGGATTCAGCGTTGCCTCCTTGTAGGTGTAGTCCGGAAATTTCTTGCGCAAGTCATTGAGCTGCTCGGTCGCGCCATAAGACGGAATGGTTTGCGGCAGGAATTGGTATTTCATCTGTGTTTCCAGCAGCGGTCTGATCTGATTGGCGGTGTAGGCGCGGCTGGCAAGCGCGGATTCCATCATGATCCGCGCATTCTGGACGACTTCATCCCGCGCATTCTGCAGCAAGAGCGAACGGGAGACATACCCGGCAATAGCCAGACCAACGATGAAAATCCCGAGAAATACAAGGTTAAATTTTACGATCAGCCTCATTTTCGATCTCCTTCTTCCTGCGCATCGTTTGTCGGCCTGTTGTCGGGCTTGCGATATTTTTCCGGAAATAACACCGGGTCCCACTCCGGATGCGCGCGCAGGTTTTCCACCAGCCCTTTGCGAAAATCCGTATCGCGCGCACGCGCCTGGAACCGGTTTACGAAAGTCCTTCTGACAGGGAGTCCCGCTTTTAACCAGGCTTCGACCTCGGCATAGGTGGCTTCGTGCTCGCGCTTGGGCTCTACCGTCTTGTTCTTGAAGCGATCGACGAGAACGTGCAGATTGTCCTGGAAATGGCGCGGCATGGCGCCGACGAATCGCGGAGGCGGGCGCTCCGCCGTCACTGCGGGCTGCTCACCTGTACGCCCGGTGAAATTGCCGCCCTTGATCGAGCGTACGCTTCCCGCGGCGCCCTGTTGGCCCATCTCGGTGAGCTTCACGGCGCCCGTCTCGACATAGATTTCCACAACATTGCTGCCCGCATGCAGCACACCGGTCCCATCCTCGGCAAGGATTTGCGTAGTCGGCGTATGGAATCGCAGCGCCCCCGTGTCTGATTTTTTTAATGCGAATTTGACCCAACCGGTCAAAACTACCAAGTCTGTATCACCACGTCCTCCCGGCAGGTTAAGCAATAGTAGCTGTGTCGTTGGCCCCAGATTGAATCTGAGCCCGCCCTGAACTTCAATTTGCGCCTGCCCCTTGGCATCCGTGTGCAGTATGTCGCCGGCCTGCACCTTCGCGCCTTCCGCTATTGCGTAGACGGTCGCGCCTCTGACGAGGGCGACCTTGCCATCCACGAGCGTAAGCGTGCCGGCCATTTGCGCTGACGCACACGTGACAGTGCAAATCAGTAGTGCTGTAATCCGCAAGCACATGCGAGTCAAATTATGATAGCGCAAGATCATGGTTCCCCCTGAGCGCCTATCCATCAGCGAATGGATGTTGGGATGTCAAAACAGCAGTTAACACTACCTTTAAGTGCCGCGCAAGTATCCTTTCTTCCGATAGCAAGAGCGCCTGAAAACGCTACGGGAGCCAGTCACAGGGTGATCGATGGCTGCCTGCCGGTTTTCCCTTATACTTGCCACTGCGGATTTCGTGAGAAAAACCTTGAATTTCCCCTTTCCCCCCTCCTTGCCCCAGTAAACGTGGCGACATGTCGATTCGCCGGGAAATACCAATCACCACTCTCCTGATCCCATGAGCAATACCTCGGCTAACGTTGTGGTTCTGTTCGCCGACGTGATTGGCAGCACGCGGCTCTATGAAACGCTGGGTGACGTGCGGGCGCTGGATTCCATCGGCCTCTGCGTCAACATCATGCGCGCGGTTACCGCGGAGCGCGGGGGGCGCGTGGTCAAGACCATCGGCGATGAAGTCATGAGCGTGTTTCCCGCGGTTTTGGCGGGCGTGCAGGCGGCCTCCGATATGCAGACCCGCGTCAACCTGCAGGATTCAGTCAGCGGTGAGCGACTTGCGATTCGCATCGGGCTGCAGTTCGGCCCGGTTATCGAGAAAGGTGGAGATGTTTTTGGCGATAGCGTCAATGTGGCCGCCCGGATGGCTGCCCTGGCAAAAGCAGGACAAATCATTACAACCAGAGAGACGGCCGAGGCCCTGCCGCCCGATATGCACGACCTCATCCGCTATTTCGATAAGATGACTGTCAGGGGCAAGGAACAGGAAATCGCTATTTGCGAAATCATTTGGCAGCACAACGAAGACCTGACCAACCTTGCAAGCCGTATGGGCACTCATTCGCGATCCGTGATTCGTTTGCGTCTGCGCCAGGGGGAGCGAGAGATAGTGTTCAGCCCCGATCAACGGCAATTGACGTTGGGTCGTGATGCCGCTTGCGATGTCGTCCTTGCCGATCGCAAGGCATCGCGCCAGCACGCCAGGATCGAGCGTCGCCGAGACAAATATGTACTCATAGACCAGAGTTCAAATGGAACGTATCTGACTATTCAAGGCCAGCCCGAAAACCGGCTCCGGCGCGAAGAGGCAGTGCTGCATGGACGTGGATCGATCAGTTTTGGACACTCCCATACTGTGGACCAGCCTGAAGTTGTTGCCTTCGACGTTGAATAAATGCAGGCAGATTTTCGCTGATTGAATGATGCGCAGCGCGATTACTGCCATGTCACCCGCATCGATCCGTGATTTCGCGGTTCAATAGTGGTGTGACCGATATTCCCTCGATAGTTGGCAAACCATGCGTAGGTGCGTTTTGCCGAAAATAGGTCAGTTCGCAGCCTTCGGCGCATCAAGCTGATACCGCACACCCACCCACACCATGCGCGGCGCGCCGGGCGCGTAGAACGTGGATTGAACCGCCGGAAAATCACCCGCGACAGCCGGCAAGGGCCGCGCGATGAAATTGCTATTGGCGGTGAATCCGGTGGGGCCGAGTTGCGCAGCGGTGTGGTAGCGGCGGTTCAGCAGGTTATTGATCTGCCCGAAGAATTTCAATTGTTTGTCCACCTGAACCTGCGCATTGAAATTGAGCACGGCATAGCCGCCGGATTTTCCGGAGCCCAGATAGTTGATGCCATCGGGGGTGTGCTGGTTGTTTTCATTGCCGCGCGCGTACGCGCTGCCCGTGACGATCAGGTTAAGGCCCGCCGACAGCGCGCCGGTGAATTGGTAGTCGGCATGGGCTTTGAACAGGTGCCGGGGTATCAGCGGAATGCGATGGCCGGGGTTGATTTGAATGTTGCCGTCCAGGCCTTTGTCGCCTGACGCGGCAGTGTCGTTGCTGCTGTTGCCCGCGCCGTTGATGGTTTCGCGCGACTGGTAGGTGGCATCGAGCCAGGTGTAATTCGCGCCGATGTTGAGCGCGCCGGTTTTTTGGCTCAAGCCCGCTTCAAGGCCTTCGCGGCGTGTTTTTGCGACATTCTTGAAGTAGCCGAACTGCGTGTTGTTGGGCGCCGCCACGAACAGAATATCGTCGTGATTCTCCGCGCGAAACACGCCGGCGTTCCAGCGGATGCCATTGGTAAACACGCCGTGCAAACCGAGTTCCCAGGTTTTGGTGACAACTTGTTTAAGCGGCGGATCGCCGGCCATCGAGTTCGGCAGGCGGCACGGGTTGTTGGGGTCGGCGCAACCGAGCTCGACCGAGCTCGGTGCGCGGCTACCTTCGCTGTAGCCCGCGTAAGCCTTGAGCGCCTTGCCTGGCGTGAAGCTCAATCCGGCGGCCGGGTTGAAGCGGCTGAAGGTGTGGTTGCCGTCCAGCGAGCCGGGGCCGCCGCCGGGGGTAATGGCATCGCTGTTTTTGACCACGGTGCGGTTGTAGCGGCCCGATACCGTCAGATGCCATAGCTCGCGGAGCGACAGCGTGTCGGTGGCGTACAGGCTCCACGTGTGCGTGCGGCCATTCAAATCCACGCGGTTGTCGAACGGCGCGCCATCCACCACGCCGCCGGTGACGCCATCGGCGAACGCATTCAGACCGGTCACGCTGCGGTCGGCATTGAGGTAGCCGATTTGGCTGGATTGACCGAAACGCACGCGGCTGGCGTCGTACGCCGCGCCGCCGGTGAACTGGTTTTTATGCCCCGCCAGATTGCCGAGCACGGAAAATTGCCCGGACCATCCGTAGTTGTCTTGCGTGGTGCGGGTGCGGTTGATGAGCCCGTTGCATTTTTCGCCGGGCTCGTCGTTCAGCAGCGCGTTGGCGATGCAGCGCCAGAACGGGAAGCGTGTATTCGCGGCGTTTTCGCCGGCCAGCGGAAAGCCGCTATAGCCCGCCGCCGTCAGCGCGTCGCGTTCGTCGGCATTGGGTTGATAGAGCGATTGATTGAGCGAGCCTTCGTTGATGTCGGCATTCAGTGTGTGCGTGCGTATCTTGCGGTAATACACGTTGCCGGAAAACACCACGTTGTCGTTGACGCTGTGATTGAGCGCCAGACT
>CAMDDY010000308.1 GCA_945893125.1 Bordetella parapertussis | reverse complement strand
GTATTGCAGTTTTACTCGACCGCACCCTACCCGTGCAGTTATCTGCCGGATCGGCTCGCGCGCTCGCAGGTCGCTACACCCAGTCATTTGATCGATACCGCGGTGTACGGCGAGTTGGTGCGGGCGGGCTTTCGCCGCAGCGGCGCGTTCACCTACCGGCCGCATTGCGATCAGTGTCAGGCCTGTGTGCCGGCGCGCGTGGTGGTGGCGGACTTTCAGCCGAACCGCTCGCAGCGGCGCTACGGCAATAAGCACGCGCACCTTGCCACGCAAGTGCTGGATCTGAAATATCAAGCGGAACACTACGATCTGTATCTGCGCTATCAGGCCAGCCGCCACAGCGGCGGCGGCATGGATCAGGACAGCCGCGAGCAGTACCGGCATTTCCTGTTGCAGAGCAATGTCGATACGCGACTGGTGGAATTCCGCCACAACGGGGTGCTGCGCATGGTCAGCATCATCGACATTCTGCCGGACGGCTTGTCGTCGGTGTATACGTTTTACGATCCGGATATTCCCGGCGCGAGTTTCGGCACTTACAACGTTCTGTGGCAGATCGCGCTGTGTAAACAACTGGATCGCCCTTATCTTTATCTCGGTTACTGGATTGCGCGCAGCCGCAAGATGGCCTACAAAAGCCAGTTTCAGCCGCTCGAAGGCCTGATCGAAGGCCAATGGCGGGCGCTTGCGCCGTCACTTTGAGCGCCGCGGTTAGTGCCATGCGTATCCTGATTATTGAAGACGATCCGGATATTGCCACGAACCTGTACGATTTCCTCGAAGCTGCCGGGCATGCCGTCGATGCCGCGCCCGATGGCATCACCGGATTGCACCTGGCGTCCAGCGGGCAATTCGATTGCATCGTTCTCGACGTCGGCCTGCCGCGCCTTGATGGCAATGCGCTGTGCCGGCGCCTGCGCGAAGACGCGCATATCGAAACGCCGGTGCTGATGATCACCGCGCGCGACACGCTCGACGACAAATTGAAGGGCTTCGAACACGGTGCCGACGATTACTTGGTCAAACCGTTTGCGCTTAAAGAAGTGGAAGCCCGCCTCGCGGCGCTGCATCGGCGTCACAGCGGCAAAAGCACGCAACGCGTGCTCGCCGTGGGATCGCTCACCCTGGATGCGCGCACCCTGCGCGTCAGCTATTGCGGCAACGATATCAAACTGCCGCCGAAGTGCCTGCGCCTGCTGGAAATCATCATGTCGCAACCCGACCGGATTCATACGCGTGATGCACTGGAACACGCGGCGTGGGGTGACAAACAGCAGACCAGCGACACGCTGCGTACGCATATGCATGTACTGCGCCGCGCGCTCACGCAGGCGGGCGGCGCCGACCCCATCGAGACCGTACACGGCATGGGCTACCGCATCAGCGCCGCCGCATCAGCCGGCACGCCATTGTGAGCGTCGTGAGCGGAAAACCACGCCATCGATTCGGGCTGCGCGTAAGGGTGGCGCTGGCCTTCACCGTTGCCTTCACGCTGATGACATGCGCGCTCGGATTCGCGCTGTTTACCGCGTTTGAAGAAATGGAAGACACACTGGTCGAGCGTCTGATGAACGACGAAGTGAGTTTTATCGTCGAACGGCTGCGCGAAAATCCGCGGCTGCCGGCTTCGACCAATCCACATCTGAATGCCTATGTGGTGCGCACACCGGCCGATGTCAATGCGCTGCCGCAATACCTGCGCAAACTCGGCGTCGGGCAGCATGAAATTTTCGACCAGGGTAATCAGTTTCATGTCACGGTGCGCGACGTAAACGGCGGCCGCCTGTATGTGGCCTACGATGTCAGCCTGTTCCAGCAGCGCGAACGGCAGTTCGTCATTTTTCTCGCGCTGTCCATCCTCGCGGTCGTGGGCGTTTCGCTGACGCTGGCCTATTGGCTGTCCGGGGTGCTGGTGCGGCAAATCACCACGCTCGCCGAAACCGTGGAAACCCTCACGCCGGGCGTGGCGCGCCCACCCTTGGCGCAGCCGGGCCAGGAATCCGAAGTGGCGCAACTGGCACGCGCATTCGACCACTATCAGGCACGGCTCGATGCGCTGCTAAGGCGTGAACAGGAGTTCACCGCCAATGCCAGCCACGAGTTACGCACGCCGCTCACCGCCATCCACACCAGTTGCGAGTTGCTGGCCGCCGACCACGCGCTGGCGCCGAAATCCGCGCAGCGGGTGGCGACCATCGCCAAGGCGGCACGGCGCATGAACACGGAAATCGAAGCGCTGTTGCTGCTCGCGCGCGAGCAGGCGCCCGGCGAAAACCAGACCGTATCCGTCGCCGATATCGTCAACGACACGCTCGAACCCTATCGCGCCGAGCTGCGCGAACGCGGTCTGGCCATGGAACTCGATATCGCGCCGGACGCCGTGCTCACGCTCAATCCGCGCGCGTTGCAATTGGTGCTTTCCAACCTGGTGCGCAACGCGATTCAATACACGGCGCAGGGTCACGTCGCCGTGCGCTATCGTGACGGCACTCTGCGGGTAACAGACACGGGGGCGGGCATTCCGGCAAACCAGCTCGACAAAATATTCGACCGCTATTACCGGGTGGACGACGCGAGCCCCGGCGGCATGGGCTTGGGTCTGGCGATCGTCAAACGGCTGTGTGATCAGTTCGGCTGGGGCATCCACGCCGCCAGCGTGGAAGGACAAGGCAGCACGTTCACATTGACCATTAAAAAATAACCAATAAAAACAATTAGTTACATACCGAGCCTGCTTCTCGCGCGCGCCTCACAAAACCTTCACACCTCGTTGACGGGCGCTTCACACGCACCGACGTAGTCTCGCGCGCTCGGTCATCCACAGGTTGCGCCGGTTCAGGTGGTCGCGGCGCATCGCACGCATTCCAGGAAATAATCATGCCGCTTCCATTATTCCGGTGGTTTTCGCACGCGCGCGATGCGCTGTTGCGTTCGCGTTTTATTCTTGCGGTGTTGCTGATCGGCACGTACGGCGTGGTGTCGTTGGCGACACGCATCGTTTTAAGCATACGTTCGCTGTCAGCCGGGCAGTTATCCCCGGCGGAAATGCCGCGCGTCCTGCTGGTGGGCGCGGGTTACGACGCGATCGCCGCACTCACCATCGCCGCGGCCTTTGTGCTGTGGCTGACGTTGATGCCGGAGCGCTGGTTTCATCAGCGCTGGCACCGCGCAGTCATCTGGATGGGTTTCGCCGTCACCGTGTTCGGGCTGATGTACCTGGGCGCGGTGGAATATTTTTTCTTTGATGAATTCGATGCGCGCTTTAATTTTGTCGCGGTCGAATACCTGATTTATCCGCACGAAGTGTTCGTCAATATCTGGCAATCGTATCCCGTGGCGCAAATATTGATTGCCACCGCGGCGGTCACGACGCTGCTGCTGTGGCTGGCGCGCGGCATTATCCGCACGGGTCTGAATGCCGTGCAGCGCTTGCCCAAGCGCCTGCCGTGGGGCATCGCCGTGTGCGGGGCGCTGGTGGCGATGCATTTTGCGTTCAATATCAACAGCGGACGCAACCACGTTAATCGCGTGGCGGACGAACTCGCCGCCAATGGGCTGTACACGTTTTTTAATGCCGCGATCAACAACCATCTCGACTACAACCAGTTCTACGCCACGCTGGATCACGATCAGGCCATCGCGCGCGCGCGCAAAATTGTCGCGCAACCCAACACCACGTTTATTCCGGGTGCGCTGCATCCGCTGGCGCGTCACGTCAGCTACAGCGCGCCGGCCAAACCGCTGCATGTGGTGGTGCTGCTGGAGGAATCGCTGGGCGCCGAATTCGTCGGCGCCTACAGCCAGCGCCCCGGCTTGACGCCCAACCTCGACCGCATCGCCAACGAAAGTCTGGTGTTCACGCGCACCTACGCCAGCGGCACGCGCACGGTGCGCGGCATGGAAGGCGTGACCGCGTCGTTTCCGCCGGTGCCGCCCGAATCCATCGTCAAGCGCAGCAACAACGAGGGTATGTTCAACTGGTCCACCGTGATGGCGCTCAACGGCTACACGCCGACCTTCATCTACGGCGGCTACGGCACCTTCGACAACATGAATCATTTCTTCGGCACCAACGGCTACAAGGTGATCGACCGCACCGACATGCCCAAGCCGAATTTCGCCAATATCTGGGGCGTGTCCGACGAAGACCTGTTCCGCAACGCCTTTAGCGTGTTCGACGAGCAACACAAAAAAGGCGAACGCATTTTCTCGGTAGTAATGACCACCTCCAACCACAAGCCGTTTACCTTTCCGGCGGGCGTGCCGGGCGTCAAACCTGCGGGCGGCGGGCGCGAAGCCGGCGTGCGTTATGCCGATTATGCGATCGGCTGGTTTATTGACGAACTGAAGAAAAAACCGTACTTTGACAATACGCTGGTGGTGATCGTGGCGGACCACGGCGCGCGCGCCTATGGCCGCGCCAGCATTCCGCTGCCGACCTATGAGATTCCCTTCATGGTGTATAGCCCCAAACACATCGCGCCGCGGCGCTTTGACGGATTGACCAGCCAGCTCGATGTGGCGCCCACCGTGCTGGGCCTGCTCAATATCTCGTACGACAGCCTGTTTTTCGGCAAGGACACTTTAATCGGTGATGCGCAAAGCCGCGTCGCGGTGTTAAACCACAACCGCGACATCGCACTGCTGCACAACGAGAAGCTCGCGCAATTGGGATTCCGCAAAACCCGCTCAATGGTGTCTTACGACAAAAATACGCGCATGATGGCGCGGCTGCCCGACGACGACGACGCGCTGCGCGACGCCGCCGCGATGTTTCAGCTCGCCTACGACGCCTACGCCAATCGCCGCCCCATGCTGGCAGCCGCGGCAGCGCCGTGACGCCGCAACCGCGGTTTTTCGCGCGCCATTTGCTGCCCGTTTTTGCGGTTGCGGGCGTGATACTCGCGCTGGACGGCGCCGGGATGGATCCGCTGGTCAGCAGTTGGTTTTATGATCCGCAAACCAGCGGCTTTCCATTGCGTTACAACGGCTTTGTGGAAGTGGCGCTGCATCACGGCACAAAATATCTGGTGGTACTGGTGGCGGTCGCCGCCTATGCCGCCTACCTGATCTCGTTCCTGTCCCAGCCCTTGCAGCCCCGGCGCCGCCTGTTCCTGTTTACCGCGCTGGCACTCACGCTCGCGCCGCTCGCCATCGCCACGCTGAAATTTTTCAGTATGCGGCACTGCCCGTGGGATGTCGCCGGCTTTGGCGGATTCGTGCCGTATGTCGGGCTGCTCGACGCCTATCCGGCCGACATCGCGCCGGGCCGTTGTTTTCCGGCCGGGCACGCGTCCACTGGCTTTTGCCTGTTCGCGTTTTATTTTGCCGGGCGCGCGTTAAAAAGCCCGGCGTTGGCGCGCGCGGGCTTTGCGCTGGGACTCGCCGCTGGCCTCGGCCTCGGCCTGGTGCGCGTCATGCAGGGCGCGCATTTCGCGACGCACGTGCTGTGGTCCGGCGTGGTGTGCTGGATGGTGATTGTCATACTGTATGGCCTGATGATTGAATCGCGCCACCGGCCCGGCGAACCCTCCGTCCGCGAATTTACGCCTGCATGAAGCCGCCCGATAACCTTATTGAATGTATCGACGCGCTGTTGCCGCAAACGCAGTGCCGGCAATGCGGCTACGCGGGCTGCCGCCCGTATGCGCAAGCTATCGGTAACGGCACGGCAACGATCAATCGCTGTCCGCCGGGCGGTGATGAGGTCATTGCCGAACTCGCCGCGCTGCTGCAATGCCCGCCATTACCGCTGGACACGCGTTGTGGCGTGACCAAGGCGCCCGCCGTCGCGCGCATCGACGAAGCGTGGTGCATCGGCTGTACGCTGTGCATCCAGGCCTGCCCAGTGGACGCCATCGCCGGCGCCGCCAAGCGCATGCACACCGTGATCGCGGATGAATGCACCGGCTGCGAATTGTGTATTCCACCGTGTCCGGTGGATTGTATTGAGATGGTTGCCGTTGCGCCGTCCGCGGAACATTCGCCAGAGGTACGCATGGCACGCGCCGCGCATGCACGCGCGCGCTACGATGCGCGCGGCGAACGGCTCAACGCTGCACACGGCGCGCGTGGGCTAAAGCGAAATCAAAGTGGCAACGAATTGACCGCTGACGAGCGCCAGAAGCGCGCTGCGGTTGAACGGGCGATGGCACGCGCCCGTTTGAGGATCAAAAAATAATACGGGACTATTCAGCCGGCGCTTACGATACTCCGCGAATAAAGTAGCGTGCGCTGTGCGCACG
>CAMDDY010000307.1 GCA_945893125.1 Bordetella parapertussis | reverse complement strand
GGCGATGGTCATGCCGTCTTTGACTTTTGCCAACGCATCATCGAGTTCGATGATGCGTTTTTTACGTTGGGGTATATCAGTCATTTGAACTCCGTGAGGCGTAAGGCGTGAGGTGTGAGGCGTAAAGCCGGCGGCATATGGCAAGTCGTAATATCGTAACCAGAATATTACGCCTCACGCTTCACGCTTCACGCCTCACGATTTCAATGGGCTATCTGCCCGCCATCAATCACATAAGCCTGCCCGGTGACAAACGACGATTCATCCGCCGCCAGATACACCGCCATGGGGCCGATGTCTTCCGGCTTGCCAAAGCGCCGCAGCGGAATTTGCCGCAAGCCCGCATCCACGGTTTTCTGATCCTGCATATACGGCTTGGTGAGATCGGTTTCGATCCAGCCAGGGCAGATCGCATTGACGCGCACGTTGTAGCGCGCCCACTCGACGGCCAGTGCTTTCGACAATTGTGAGAGGCCGCCCTTGGTCATGCAGTAGATCGAATTCCACGGCGCGCCGACAAAGCTGTAGATCGACGACATGGTGATGATGCTGCCGCTTTTTTGTTCCACCATGCCTTTGCCTACCGCTTGCATGGTCATGATCGCGCCTTCGAGGTTGGTGGAGATCAGACTGCGCCAGTCATCGGGTTGCATATCCAGAAACGGTTTCAGGCGTTGCACACCGGCGTTGCAGACGAGCGTGTCGATTTTGCCGAACTCTTTTACTGTTTGCGCCACGGCGGCCGCAATGCTGTCGGCGCTGGTGACATCGGTTTTTAATGCCAATGCACGCCGCCCGTGCGCCTTGACGCCCGCGAGCGTTTCTTCGAGTGCGGCGGTGTCGCGCCCGATGAGAGCGACATCCGCGCCGGCCTCGGCCAGTGACACCGCCACGCTGCGGCCAATGCCGCGGCTGGCGCCGGTGACGAATGCGGTTTTACCTTTCAGATCAAACATGAGGTTCCTTGTGGTTTGGATGGTGTGATTTTAATCGGTCCCAGGTCGCCGGCGTGAACGGCGTTTCACGCAGCACGTTTTTTCGGACCTTATTGGTTTCCGTCTTGGGCAACGCCGCGACGAATTCCACATAGCGCGGCACGGCGAACTTGGGCAACTGCTTTTCGGCGTGGGCAATCAGGGTTTGCGCCTCCAGTTTGTAACCGCTGCCTGCCACCACGGCAATTTTCACATCATCGCCGCCCAGATCACAGGGGACGGCAATCGCCGCGACTTCGAGCACGCCGGTCACTTGTGCGATGGCTTCCTCGATCTCGAACGCGGACACATTTTCGCCGCGCACGCGTATGCCGTCCTTGACGCGTCCCTTGAAGAACAGGTTTCCTTCGGCATCAAGGTGGCCGGCGTCGCCGGTGTGAAACCACAAATCCTTCCACGCGGCGATGGTGGCCGCCAGATCGCCGTCGTAACCCAGCATCACGGTGCAGGGTTCGACGGCGCGCACCAGAATTTCGCCGGTTCTGCCAGCAGGCAGCGGATCATTGTTTTTATCCGCGATGCGTACTTCAAAGCCGGGCAGTGCGCGGCCCACGCTGGCGAGATCGGGATTGTCGTGCGGTAAATACACGCCCACGTTGCCCTCCGTCGAGCCGTAGCCCGAGCGCATTTCAACACTGTGGCGCGATTTAAACTCGGTGAAATCCGCGGCAGAGGCGCCGATGCCCCAGCCGATGCGCAGTTGGGTACCCGCGCCATCCGCGGCCGTGGTGGATTTCAGCAGGATGCGCAGAATTTCACCGATGTAATAAAACGCGGTGCAGCCATGCTCGCGTACGTCGGTCCAGAAACGGGTGACGCTGAAGCGGTCGATGAGCACCATTGTCGCGCCCGTCAGCAACACCGGCAGCGTGATCATCGCTTGCGCGGTGTTGTGAAACAGCGGAAAAAAATTGTAGTACACATCGCGTTCGGTGAGCGCCATGTCGTTCGCGATGTTGCGGCCGAGGATGTATTGCTGCGCGTGTGACAACAACACCCCCTTCGACGGCCCGGTGGTGCCGGAGGTGTTCATGATCGCGCCCACATCGGCGCCGCTGATGCGCGTTGCGGGAGGCGCAGGATAGGGAAAGTCTAAAATAGTGTTTAAAAACAAATAGTTACATTTGCATCGTGGTTTGGCCTCATTTGCCAGTTTACCCAGCACGAGGACGGTCTTGATCGACGCTATCTGATCGATCACGATTTCGAGTTCCGGCAGCAGCGCGTCTTCAACCACGATTGCCGTGACCGGCGCGCGGGTCAGCGTGTGCAGCAGTTGCGGGCTTTTGTAAGCGGTATTGAGCGGCAACTGAATCGCGCCGATGCGCGACAGACCAAACCACAAGTCGAGATATTCAACGCGGTTGTGCAGCAGCAGCGCGACGCGCTCGCCTTTGCCGATACTTAAGCCGTGAAACGCAGCCGCGATGCGATCCGCGCGGCGATCCGCTTCGGCGTAGCTGATGCGTTCGTCGCCGCAAATGACGAATGTGCGCTCGCCGATGCGTGCGGCCTGCGCGCGCAGGATGTGCGCGGCGACTTGTTCGTTAAGCGAGAGGCCGGTCAGGAAATTCGGGTTCAACCGCGCATCCCTCGCTTACTCCGCCTTGATATTACCGTCGCGGATCACCTTGGCCCACTTCGCGGTTTCGGATTTGATGAATGCGCCGAACTGCTCCTGCGTGTTGCCCACGGGCTCGGCGCCCATGGAGAGCAGCCGCTCCCTGATCTCGGTGGAACGCAGAATCTTGACCACTTCCGTGTGCAATCGATTGCGGATTTCCGCGGGGGTTGCCGCCGGAATGACCAGCGCGAACCAGTTGGTGAGCGCGTAGCCCGGCAGAGAATCGCCCATGGTGGGCAGCTCGGGCATCAGCGGCGTGCGCTTGGGGCCCAGTACCGCCAGTGGCCGCAATTTGCCTGCCTTGATATAGGGCAGAGACTGCACCATGCTGTCGTAGCCGATTTGCACCTGTCCGGCCATCAAATCGGTCTGCCCCGGCACGCTGCCTTTGTACGGCACGTGCGTGGTGCGGACATTGGCCATGGCATTAAACATTTCCGCCGCCAGATGTGGCGCGCCGCCGGCGCCGCTGGAATAATAATTCAGTGCGCCGGGCTGCGATTTGGCGAGCGCGATCAGTTCGCGCGGCGTCTTTGCCGGCACTGACGGATGGACCATCTGCAAAAACCACACATCGACCACGTGCGTGAGCGGCGCGAAGTCACGCTCAATATTGAATGGCAGTTTGTTGCCATGGAGCGCGGTGTTTACCGAAATATTGCCCAGCGTGCCCATGAATAACGTGTGGCCGTCGGGCGCGGATTTAGCCGCGAGTTCGGTGCCGATGACGCCTTGCGCGCCGGCGCGGTTATCGATGATGACTTGCGTGCCGAGCGCTTCGCCGAGCCGGGGCGCGATCATGCGCGCCACGATATCGGTGCCGCCGCCAGCGGGGAAAGCGACGATAATGCGGATCGGCTTGGAGGGAAATGTTTGCGCGAACAGGTTGCCGCTAATCAACGCCAGCGGCAACGCGAGTAATCGCATGAACGGTCGCATGAGTTACATCCTCTTTGGGTGGACAGATAGAGACATACTGTGGAATTTGCGTGGCGCCCATCGTGCGTCCGGTGCGTCCGCATGTTCTGGACTAACGAAGTGCCAGCCGAAATTATAGAATAGCCTGAATCGGATGGCGTTGGCGATAATAGGGACATTTCACCATGAATACAATTGTCGGCGGGTGGGTGGCGATACTGGCGGTTCCGTTCGCGGCGACTGCGCAATCCCCACTGCCGTTTTCCCAATCGCCTTTTCCGACCAAGCCGGTGCGTTTCATCGTGCCGTTTCCGCCGGGCGGCGGCGCCGATGTGATTGGGCGTGTGATTGCGCAAAGGCTGACGGAGAAATGGGGGCAGCAGTTGGTGATCGACAATCGCGCCGGCGCGGGCGGCAATATTGCCGCAGAACTGGCGGCGGGCGCGCCGCCCGACGGACACACGATTTATCAATTCAATATCGCCAATGCCATTTCGCCCGGTTTGTACAAAAAACTCAATTACGATCCGGTCAAGGATTTCAGCGCGGTGACGCTGCTCGCCACCTCGCCGTTTGTGCTGGTGATACATCCGTCGGTGAAGGCCGCCACGGTGCAGGAGCTTATCGCGCTGGCAAAATCTCAGCCGGGCAAGTTGATCTATGCGTCGTCGGGCAATGGCGGGCCCTCGCATCTGTCGGCTGAAATGCTCAAATCCATGGCGGGTATCCAGATGACGCATGTGCCGTACAAAGGCATTGCGACAGTGATTAATGATTTGTTGTCGGGACAGGTTCAGGTGACGTTTACCGTGCCGGCCTCCGGATTGCCGCATGTCAAAACCGGCAGGCTGCGCGCGCTGGCGGTCACCACGGCCAAACGCAGCGCCATTGTGCCGGAGTTGCCGACGATTGCCGAATCGGGCGTGCCGGGTTACGACACCAGCACCTGGTATGCGGTGGTGGTGCCGGTGGGAACGCCGCGCCCCGTGATTGCAAAACTGCATGCGGATATCACGCAGGTGTTGCAGCTGCCCGATGTGCGCGAGCGGCTGACCAGCGTGGGCGTTGATCTGGTGGGGAGCACGCCGGAATTTCTGGCGCAATTTATCCAGTCGGAAATTATCAAGTTGGGTCGGCTGGTCAAACTTTCCGAAGCGCGTATAGATTAAAAAGACTGACCAACCATGACAAAAACAGACGTAGTGGTGGTAGGGGGCGGCGGCACGGGCGTGGCGGCGGCGATAGGCGCGAGAAGTGAGGGTGCGAATGTCATGCTGCTGGAAAAAAACGCCACGCTGGGTGGTACCACGGCGCGCTCCATCGGCTCGATCAGCGCAACCCAAACGGCGGATCAAAAACGCGCCGGCATTACGGACACGCCGGACGAACATTTCGAGGACATGGGCAAGTTCTCCAGGGAACATGGCGACCGCCCGGACAATGACGCGCTCGCGCGCATCCTCGTGGATAACGTGCCGGAAACCGTGCGCCTGCTGTCCGAATGGGGCGTGGTGTTTCTCGGACCGCTGGACGAGCCGCCGCACCGCAAGCCGCGCATGCACCAAATCATGCCGAATTCGGCGGCGTACATATTTCATTGCGAGCGGCACGCGCGCAAGATCGGCGTGAACATCGTGACCGGCGCGCGCGCACGGCGCTTGCTGACCGACAATGGCGAGGTAACGGGTGTCGAGTTTGAGCGTGAGGACGGTACGGTGGAGACCATCGATGCCGCGCGTGGCGTGATACTGGCGGCGGGTGACTATGCGGCTGATGCGGAATTCAAAAGCAAATTCATTTCCCCGGCGGTGGGTGCGACCGAAGCGGTGAACCCCACCAACACCGGCGACGGCCACCGTATGGCGCTGGAACTCGGCGCGCGTATTATCAATGCGGATATGTTCGGCGGCGGCATGCGCTTTGTGCGTCCGCCGAAACCGGCGTGGCAAAGCCGTCTGCCGCCGTCGCGCTGGTTGATGCGCGCCTCGAATTGGGCGTTGCGCATCGCGCCGAAATCCGCCGTGCGGCAATTTCTCATGGGCTTTGTCACCACGGTGGTGGTGCCGGAGCGCAAGCTGTTTCACGACGGCGCGATACTCATCAACAAAAAGGGCGAGCGCTTCGCCGATGAAACCCGTGGCATGGTGTTTGATATGGCGTACCAGCCGGAGGGCATCGGCTATATTTTGTTCGACGCCAGCGTCGCGCAAAAATACACGCAATGGCCGCATTATGTTTCCACCGCGCCCGGCATCGCCTTTGCGTATTTGCAGGATTACGAAAAAACGCGGCCGGATTTGTTTCATCGCGGTGAAACGCTGGACGCGTTGGCGGGCAAGCTCGGCATGGATGCCGCCACGCTGCAAAAAACCGTGCAGACTTACAATGCGTCAACCGAGGCGCGCGGCAAGCGTCCGGAAATTGGGCGCGGCCCGTACTACGTGCTGGGGCCCGTTCGGAATTACATCAACTACACCGACGGCGGCCTGGCGATCAACACAGGCCTGCAAGTGCTGGGCAAAGACGACGTGCCGATCCCGCGCTTGTACGCGGCGGGCGCGACGGGGCAGGGCGGCTTGTTGTTGAAGGGCCATGGCAATCACCTCGGGTGGGGCTTTACCTCCGGGCGGTTGGCGGGGCAAACCGCGGCGCGGCTGGCGCCAAGAACTTGAAAGCGAAAACATGGGCTGTCATTCCCGCGCAGGCGGGAATCCATAA
>CAMDDY010000306.1 GCA_945893125.1 Bordetella parapertussis | reverse complement strand
TTTGTCTACGGCTTGCAGCTTCCGTATCCGCTGTTCGGGAGCTATTGATATGGACATCCTGAATAACCTGCTGCTCGGCTTCAGCGTGGCGCTGTCGCTGCAGAACCTCGCGTATTGCTTTATCGGCGTGCTGCTCGGCACGTTGATCGGCGTGCTGCCGGGCATCGGCCCGCTGGTCACCATCGCGATGCTGTTTCCGATCACGTTCAATCTGCCCGCGGTGCCGGCGATCATCATGCTCGCGGGTATTTTTTACGGCGCGCAGTACGGCGGCTCCACCACGTCGATACTCGTCAACCTGCCGGGCGAAACCGCTTCGGCGGTGACGTGTATCGACGGCTACCAAATGGCGCGGCAGGGGCGTGCCGGGCCGGCGCTGGCGACGGCGGCACTCGCGTCATTTTTCGCCGGCTGCGTAGGCACCTTGCTGATCGCAGTGGCCGGCCCGCCGATGGGCGAATGGGCGCTGGCGTTCGGCGCAGCCGAGTACTGCTCGCTGATGTTGATGGGGCTGGTGGCGTCGGCGGTGATGACGCAAGGGGACGTGGTGAAAGGTCTGGCGATGGTGGTGCTCGGACTGGTGCTGGGGCTGGTGGGCACCGATGTCAATTCGGGCATGTCGCGCTACACCTTCGGCGTGCCGCAGTTGTCCGACGGCATTGGTTTCACGGTGATTGCGGTGGGATTGTTCGCGGTGGCGGAGATCGTGAGCAACCTGGAGAAGAAGGAAACACGCGAAGTGTTCACCGGACGCATCGCGAATCTGATGCCGGTGAAGCAAGACATCAAGGACGCGTCGTGGCCCACCGTGCGCGGCACGGTGGTGGGCGCTATCTTCGGCGTACTGCCGGGCACCGGCCCGGCGCTGTCCACGTTCGCCACCTATATGCTGGAAAAGAAACTCGCGAAAGACCCGTCGCGCTTCGGCAAGGGCGCGATCGAAGGCGTGGCCGCGCCGGAGGCGGCCAACAATGCCGCGGCGCAAACTTCTTTCATACCCATGCTGACGCTTGGCATACCCACCAGCGCGACCATGGCGCTGATGCTCGGCGCGATGACCATGCAGGGCATCGAGCCGGGGCCGCATGTGATGAGTTCGAAGCCGGAATTGTTCTGGGGCCTGATCGCAAGCATGTGGATCGGCAATCTGATGCTGGTTATCCTCAACCTGCCGCTGGTAGGCATCTGGGTGCGGCTGTTGCGCGTGCCCTATCGCTGGCTGTTTCCGTCGATCATCATGTTCTGCTGCATCGGCAACTACAGCGTCAGCAACAATCCGGCCGATCTCTATTTGTGCGCCTTCGTCGGTGTGCTGGGCTACGTGCTGATGAAGCTCGAATGCGAACCGGCGCCGCTGCTGCTGGGCTACGTGCTCGGCCCCTTGATGGAGGAATATCTGCGGCGCGCGCTGCTGATTTCGCGCGGCGATCCCTCGGTGTTTTTCACGCGCCCGCTAAGCCTCGTGTTCATCATCGCAACCGTGCTGATATTGATCGTCATGCTTGCACCCGCAGTGCGCCGCATCAAGCCGGCGGCAGGCGGCGCGTGACGCTCTCGTCGCGCATAAAATTGTCAGCGGTAGTCGTTTCTTGTCACATGCCTAATATCCGCCCGATCTCCGCGATGTAGCGGCTGGCCTGCACGCCGCCGGCCACGGCGGTGTCCATCGCGTCGTCGAAACTGTCGTGTATGCCGTGCAGCGCGTCTCTGACCCAGTGATGCCGGCGCACGGGAGATTGCAGCAGATTTTTAAGCGTTTCCACCTCGTCGCGCAGGCGCTGAACGTCCTGTGGGGCGCCCTGGATTTTCTGCAGGTCGTGCTCGAGAGCGTCGATCAGCGTGGCGACTTCATCGAGGTCGATATCACGGGCGCCGTCGTCGTGCGGATTGCGGGGGGGCATAGCACTCTCCTCTGGTCAGTGTTTGCCCATGCTACTCCGTCCTGGCGCAAACTGGCACCCCGCGCTCGCCCGGTTTACACTCTGCGTTCACTTTCTCCGTTTTCAGTCTGATTCGAGGATCGTCACCCCATGGATACGCACGAACATCACCACGACGGCAAGCGCGTAGAAGATTTTCGCCTCATCACCGGCTCGGGCAAATTTGCCGCCGACTGGAATGCGCCGGGGCAACTGTATGGCCACTTCGTGCGCTCGGATCATGCGCATGCGGAGATTGTTTCGGTGAACGCCCAGCGCGCGCTGGCGCACCCTGGCGTGACGCACGTGTTCACGGGCGAGGACGCGGTGCGCGAGGGGTATGTCAAGGCGCCTGATGCATTATCGGCTTTCCCCGGGCGCAATGGCATGAAGCCGTGCGTGCTGGATCGGCCTGCGTTGGCGCACCGCAAAGTGCGCTTTGTCGGCGAGGCGGTGGTGCTGGTGGTGGCGGAGAGTGCTGCCGCGGCAGCGGATGCTGCGGAGTTGGTGGAGGTTGAATACCGCGTGTTACCGGCACTGGTCGATGGCGAAGCCGCGCTGGCGGCGGGCGCGTCGCAGTTGGATGAGGCGGTTCCGGGCAATCTGGTGTTCGAGTCCGAGGCGGGCAACGAGCAGGCGGTGGCCGATGCCATGAAAAGCGCCGCGCACATCACGAAGCTGCGCGTGCTTTCCACGCGCGTGTCGCCCAGCCCGATGGAGCCGCGCGCGGCGATGGTGCGGTACGATGCCGCAACCGGGGCGTATCGCTTTAATGTGCCGATGCAGGGTGTGACGACGATCCGCAAGGGCTTGTCGGTGTATTCAAGATTGCCGGAGGACAAGCTGATCCTTGAGGTCGGCGATGTCGGCGGCGGTTTCGGCCAACGCTCGCCACCCTATCCCGAATACGTCGCAATGATGCTCGCAGCCAAAGCGGCTGGCCGTCCGGTGAAGTGGATATCCACACGCACCGAGGCGTTTCTCACCGACAACCACGGGCGCGCCACCTTGATCGACGGCGAGTTGGCCATGGACCGCGACGGCAAGTTCCTCGCACTCCGTTTTGACTGGATCAGCGACTTTGGTGCGTATCTTGCGCCGGGGCCGCAGGGCCACATTCGCAACACCACCACCTGCATGACCGGGGTTTACAGCATACCGGCGCTCTACACGCGCTACCGCGTGCCGCTCACCAACACCACGCCGGTGGGCGCGTATCGCGGCGCGGGACGGCCGGATGTGGCGTACGCCATCGAGCGCATCGTGAGTCAGGCCGCCGTGGAGCTGGGCATCGATGCGGCGGAATTGCGGCGGCGCAATTTCATTCCCAGCGATGTCTACCCGTATAAAACACCGACAGGTTCTGTTTACGAGAACGCGGATTTTCCGGGGATGTTCGAAAAGGCACTGAAGCTCGCGGACTACAAGGGCTTCGCCGCGCGCCGCGCACAGTCAGCGGCGGCAGGCAAGCTGCGCGGCATTGGCATCTCCGTAGTGATCGAGCCCACCGGCGCAGGCAATTTTACCGACGAAATCGAGCTGACGCTCGAAGCGAACGGCGCGATCACCGTTTACACCGTTGCCAAGACCCAGGGCCAGGGCCACGAAACGACATTCGCTCAGATCGTGGGGAACGCGCTCGGTATCTCCATTGATAACATCAAGATCGTGCAATGCGCGCCCGGCACTACGCTCGAAGGCAACGGCACCGGCGGCTCGCGTTCCACCGTGGGTGCGGGCAGCGTGTGTCACCTTGCCGCGCTGAAAATGATCGAGGAAGGCAAGGCGCTCGCGGCGCTGGCGTTCAAAGTGGAGCCGTCGCAGGTGCAATATGCGAAAGGCGAATTCCGCACGAACGAATCGTCGCGCGCCATCACGCTCGCGGATCTGGCGAAAGCAAAAATGCTTACGGTCAAGGCCGAAGGTAAATTCAGTTCGACGTTCCCCAATGGCTGCCACATCACCGAAGTCGAAATCGATCAGGAAACCGGCGCGCCGCAAATCGTGTCGTATTGCGCGGTGGACGACATTGGCGAAGTGATCAATCACGCCATCGTCGAGGGCCAGTTGCACGGCGGCGTAGTGCAAGGCGCAGGGCAGGTGTTCGGCGAGCAGATTGTCTACGAGCAGAAAACCGGACAGCCGCTCAGCGCAACCTTCATGGATTACATCATGCCGCGCGCGGGACTCGTGCCCGATATCCGTGGCGTGGAGCATCCGACTACCAGCAAGTTGAGCCCGCTCGGCGTCAAGGGCGTGGGCGAATCCGGCTGCACGGCGTCGATACCTTCGCTCGTCGATGCCGTGATCGACGCACTGCGCCCGCTCGGCGTGCAGCAGTTGGACATGCCGCTGACGCCTTCGAAGCTTTGGCATGCGATGCAGCGAGCGAAGTAGAAATAGCGATCAGTGAACTTGTATTTTCTCCCATTTTGGGAGTATTATGTCTGCGTGAGAGTTATCGCCAAGCGCAGTTTGAAGGCATTTTGGGAGCGGCCAGGACGCGGCGGCGCCAGAGCGTCGTTGGAAAGCTGGCACGAGGAAGCGTTGCGCGGTAAATGGGCATCACCGCATGCGGTTAAGTCGCATTTTGCCACCGCAAGCATCGTGGGCCGAAATCGCGTCGTATTCAACATCGGCGGCAACAAATACCGTCTGGTGGTTGAAATGCAGTACCGCGCAGGCATTGCGTGGGTAAAGTTTGTGGGCACCCATGCCGAGTATGACCGCATCAATGTGGAGACTGTCAATGACTATTAAGCCGATCCGTAACGAACGAGATTTGCGTGCGGCGTTCAAGCGCCTTGATGTGATCTTTCAGGCTGCAGCCGGCACACCGGAGGCTGAAGAAATGGAAGTGTTGGCAACGCTGATCGAGGCTTACGAAAACAAGCATTACCCGATCAGCCCGCCTGATCCGGTCGAGGCGATCAAATTTCGCATGGAACAGCAGGGGCTATCACCGGCGGATTTGCAGCCGTTCATCGGCGCGAGCGGGCGTGTGTCAGAGGTGCTGAATCGCAAACGTCCGTTGAGCTTGCGCATGGTGAAGCGTTTGCATGAGGGGTTGCGCATCCCTTACGAGAGCCTGCTGGCTGGTGTGCAGTGACTGGATATGCCGTTGACGCCATCGGAACTTTGGCGGGCGATGCCGGTGGTGCGGCAGAAAAGCGCACTTACTGAAAATATTGTATAAAAACAAATAGTTATGATAGATTCCCTGCTTGACTCCGTCTATGTGGCTTGCGGAGTAGTAACGCCATGAGTCAGGAGGTTGCCTATGAATTCGAGTGGGATGCCGCCAAAGCGTTGTCCAACGCGCGCAAACATGGCGTAACCTTCGATCAGGCGGCGACGGTATTTCTGGATGCGCTGGCACTGACAGTGTTTGATACGGAGCACAGCCAGCAAGAAGAACGCGTGGTTCACGCTGGGGTTTGACGCGAACGGTGCGTTGCTGGCGGTGGCGCATACATTTCAGGCGGCCACGCCGGAGCGTAACCGCGCGCGGCTCATTTCAGCGCGACCGGCAACCAGGCGCGAACGGCAGTTTTATGAAGATGAACCTCGATAGGTGACACGATGAATGCAACACACACATCACCCCAGGACGATGACGATATGCCCGCCGAGATTAATTTCTCGGATGGGGCGCACGGCAAGTTTTACCGTCCGAATTTGAAGTTGAATCTGCCGGTGTATCTGGATGCCGAAGTGCAGGCATATCTGGCCAATATCGCCGCCAAGAAAGGCGTGCCGGTGTCAGACCTCGCAAATGATTTGCTCAGGCGGGAAATCGCGATTATCGAGGCGGTGAAGTAGCTGAGAAACTGAAGTGTCAGGTTTGCAATGTGATAGTAAGAGACTTGACCCCGCGATCTTTGAATAACACAACTAGGCCTTTCGTTATCGTACGAAGTGAAAGGCCTATCCCAAGGCTTGAAACTGGCCTAGCAAAGTACATCAAGACCAGTCTCATTCCAGTTGAATTTTACTTATCCGTTATGGAGATAGAGGCGTGGTTCTTAGCAGAATTTAATCACTACCCAAAAATCGACCCGTCGATCACTTTGCCACGAATCAAGGCAAC
Source organism: Bordetella parapertussis (assembly GCA_945893125.1). Lineage (GTDB taxonomy): Bacteria > Pseudomonadota > Gammaproteobacteria > Burkholderiales > SG8-41 > UBA5216. The sequence continues at coordinate 301 of CAMDDY010000306.1, read as the reverse complement.
TTTGGGCTTTGTTCCACAGCATGACGACATGGGCCTGAGGACAGCGCCTACTGATGATCTAATTGCATGCTACCAGCTAGGTGGGAAAATATATGAAAAGCGCAAAGCCGATATAACCGTAGCCGCTCTCGACTTTCCATTTATTTACTTAGTTGTACTGTGTTATTAATGTTTAGATTTTCGTGCGTATGACTTCGCGCAGCACGGGCATAGCGAAAGACTTCGAGCGATGGCGCGGCCCAGACGATAACGCGCCGTTGCGATGGACCAGGGGACGTGCCGTTGCATCGGGGACAGACCC